>NZ_JBHVDD010000020.1:0-113100 GCF_042802995.1 Streptomyces sp. NPDC057438 | reverse complement strand
AGGCCTGGCGGTCGCGCGCCGGATCCGGGCCGGCATCGTGCACGTCAGCGACCAGTCCGTCGCCGACGAGCCGATGGTCCCCTTCGGCGGTGTGAAGCCTCCGGTCACGGCCGCTTCGGCGTCCGCTGGTGCATCGAGGCTTTCCCCGCCCGTACCTCCTCACGGAGGTACGGGCGCTGTGGCGTTTCCGGCCGATCAGCCCCCCGGGGTGCCGTCGGCGCTCCGCTGCGCACCATCCGGCGCACTCACCGTCAGCCCTCTGACCGCCCGGCGGAATTCGATCGGGGACCGGCCGGCGCGTTGGGCGAAGTACTTGCTGAACTGGGAGGCGGTGACGAAGCCGAGGTGGTCCGAGATCTGGGCCGCGGTCTCCTCGCCGTGCGCGAGCAGGCGCTTCGCCTCCAGCACGACCCGGCGGTCGATGAACTCCTTCGCGCTGAGCCCGGCGTTGGCCAGCGTAGCCCGCGCGAGGGTGCGCCCCGAATAGCCCAGCATCCTGGCGTAGTCCTCCACTCTCCGGGTGTCGGTGAAGTGCTGTTCGACCGCGTCACGGAAGCGCAGGTAGGTCTCGTCCGGGTCCGGCGCGGAGTCGCCGGCCGGGACGGTGAGATGGGCCAGCCGCAGCAGGAGTACGGCGAGGAGATGGCGCAGCGCCGCGATGTGCACCTCCAGGGGCAGGTGGCCGAGCGCCTGGAACTCGCTGCTCAGGTGCTCCGCGGCCATGGTCACCGCCTCCGCGTCGGCGGTCACGGGGGTGGTGACGACCGGTGCGTGCGGGTCGTCCACCCGGGCGGCCGTCGCCGTGGCCGCGTCCAGCACGTCCTGCCGGAAGAGGACCAGGGTGCCCTCGGCCCGGGTGACGTCGCCCCACTGGTGCACCTGCCCCGGGCGCGCCCACAGCCAGTCCCCCGGCCTCAGGGCGTAGCCGCTGAAGTCGACGACCTGCCGGAGGTCTCCCTCGGTGAGCGTGAGCAGATGATGGAAATCGGGGCGCTGGGGCCCTGCCAGGCTCTGCGCGGGAACGCGGCGCCGCAGCTCGGCCAGTGACATGACCTCGACTCCGGCGGGCGTGCCCGCGGGTGCGGCGAAGGGGAGCTCCGGGATCTCCCGCGGCGCGTCATGTCGGTTTTTGGCCATCATCAGTCGGAAGTTTATCCGGCTTCCTGCCTGACATCGCCCTATGTTGATCCTGTCGCCGCGAACCCGGGACCTCTCCCTGGCGGAAAGAGGAAAGGGAGACGTGTGGCGACGACGTGGGTGGGAGCCGCGTCGGCCCCCGTTCTCGACGCCCGCCGCGCGTGTGCCGCCACGGCTTCGCTGCGCCCCCGCGTCCCTTCCGCCGCCGCTCACCCCGTGCCGCCCACGCGCGCGGGCTGGAGCCGGGCCGCGCAGTCCGGCGACCGTGGGCGGAAGGCTCGCCGACGGTGCCGCTCGGCTCCGCCGGCGGCCACCTGAACCCGTCATCCGTGGCACCGGAAAGGACCCGTACGCCGTGAGTACCGCGCCCCGTCCACTCGCCCCGACGGCGAGCAGCACTCCCACCCCGACCGCCTCGCCCGCATCGCCCGCATCGGCCACAGCGGCCCGCGAGACCGTGCGCGCCTGGCTGGCGGAAGCAGACCGCGTCCTGATCGCGGCCGGCGCGGGTCTGAGCGCCGCCGCCGGCTACGACTACGGCGACACCGAACGCTTCCGGGAACTGCTCCCGGCGCTGTACCGGCTCGGCCTGCGTTCGCGTTACCTGTTCGGGGCGCCCCTCCCGGCGGACATGATGTGGGGCTACTGGGCCGTCCACATCGACGACATCCGCTACGGCTCCGAGCCCAACCGTCTCTACCGCGCGCTGAGGGAGAGCGTCGGCGATCGTGACCACGGGGTGATGACGTCCAACGTCGACGCCCTCTTCGCCCGCAACGGCTTCGAGGCGGACCGGGTCTTCACCCCGCAGGGAGACTACGGGCGCCTCCAGTGCACGGTCCCGTGCTCGCGGGAGACCTGGCCCAGCAGACCCTTCCTCGACGCGATCCTGGCCGCCTACGACCGTGACACCGGCCGGGTGGCCGACCCCCGGGCGCTGCCGCGCTGTCCCCGCTGCGGCGCCGACGTCTTCCCCAACGTCCGGGTCGGCCCGGAGTTCGTCGACGACGCCTATCTGCCCGCGGGCCGGCGGCTGGTCCGGTGGCTCGACGACGCGCCCGCGGACAGCGCCTTGCTCGTGGTGGAGATCGGGGCCGGATTCAATACGCCCGGCGTGATCCGCCGTCCCATGGAGAACCTGGTGCGCCACACCCCTCGGGCCCGGCTCGTCCGGATCAATCCCGCCCATCCCGACGTCCCGTGGGACCTCGGGGCACGAGCGCTGTCCGTGCCTTTCGGAGCGGACTTGCTGCTCGACGGACTCCGCCCCTGACACCCGGGCGGCAGCGCCCCCCTCGTCACCACAGGAAGAGAGGCACCATGTCCGAGGAATCCGCCACGTCCCTCCCCGCCATCGCCGTCACCGGTTCCACCGGGCGGCTCGGCGGGCGCGTCGCCCAGCGGCTGGCCGCACGGGGAGTCCCGCAGCAACTCCTGGTCCGCACCCCGGAACGCGCCCCACGGCTGCCCGGCGCGGTGGCCGTGCGAGCCGACTACGCCGATCGGGGTGCCGCGCGGGAGGCCCTCCTCGCCACCCGCACGGTCTTCATGGTGTCCGCCTCCGAGAGCGCCGACCGGCTCGCCCAGCACAGGGCGTTCGTGGACGCCGCGGCGGAGGCGGGCGTCCGGCACCTGGTCTACGTCTCGTTCTACGGTGCGGCACCCGACGCCGCCTTCACACTGGCCCGGGATCACTTCCACACCGAGCAGCACATCCGCGCGAGCGGCCTGGCGTACACCTTCCTGCGGGACAACTTCTACGCGGAGTTCGTCCCCGATCTCGTCGGGGAGGACGGTGTCATCCGTGGCCCGGCCGGGAACGGGCGCGCCGCGTTCGTCGGGCAGGACGACATCGCCGACGCCGCCGCCGCGGTGCTGCTGCGGCCGGACGACCACGCGGGCTCGACCTACGACCTGACAGGCCCCGAATCCCTCTCGCTGGACCAGGCCGCCGCCCTGCTGTCCGAGCGGTTCGGGCGCACCGTCACCTACCGGCAGGAGACGGTCGAGGAAGCCTACGCCTCCCGCAGTTCCTACGGCGCCGCGCCGTGGCAGCTGGACGCCTGGGTGTCCACCTACACGGCCATCGCCTCCGGCGCTCTCGACGGGGTCAGCGACGCGGTCCCCCGCCTCACCGGCCGCCCCGCCACGTCCCTCGCCGACGTCCTGCGCGGGACGGAACGCTGACCCGGCTCGCCGACCGCGCACCGGAGCAGCAAGTCAGTTATTGACCATAGCAGGGCGGTCTTTGTCCCGGTGGTCGTCGCCGTCCCGGCATAGTTTGAACACAGGGAGCCGCGATCGCCGGCCCACCATCCCCCTCGGATTCCACAGCAGGAAAGACAGTCATGAGCAACGCGAAGAACACCGTCCTGCAGGCCGCCGCCGAACTGTTCGAAGACAAGGATCCCTCCGCCGTCGACCGCTGGGTGGCCGCGGACTACCGGCAGCACAGCGCGCTCGCCGCCGACGGCCCCGAGGCCCTGCGCGGGCTCGTCGCCGGGCTCGGCGAGGACTTCCGCTACGACGGCGCACGCGTCATCGCCGACGGCGACCTGGTCGCCCTGCACGGCACCTACCACGGCTTCGGCCCGGACCCGCTCGTCGGGTTCGACCTCTTCCGCGTCGATGCCGACGGCAAGCTGGCCGAGCACTGGGACGCCCTGACCCCGCTGGTCGAGGACACGGTCTCCGGCCGCTCCCAGACCGACGGCCCGGCCGCGGTCACCGAGCCCGACAGGGCCGACGCCAACCGTGCCCTGGTGGCCGAGTTCGCCGAGAAGGTCCTCGTCGGCGCCGACTACTCGGTGCTCACCGACTACATCTCCACCGAGACCTACCACCAGCACAACACCGAGGCCGCCGATGGCCTGGACGGGTTCGGCGCGGCGGCGGCCACCTGGGCGGAGGCGGGCAAGAACCTCGTCTACAAGAAGGTCCACAAGGTCGTCGCCGAGGGTGAGTTCGTGCTGACGCAGTCCGAGGGCGAGTTCGGTGGGGCGGTCGCCTACTACGACCTGTTCCGCGTGGCCGACGGCAAGATCGTCGAGCACTGGGACGTCATCGCACCCGTCCCGGCCGAACTTCCGCACGGCAACAGCCTGTTCTGACCGTCCCGCCATGACATCGCCAGGATCGCGGGGCGCGTCGAGTGATCCCTCCGCCGATGGCTCGGCCCTGCGCACGCCCGCGCGTGGCCGGGCCATCGGCACCCCCCGTACCCGCCCACCCGGAGCCCTTGATGATCCCGATCCGCGCCGAGTCCGACGCCCTCGCCGGCGGGGAGGCACGAGTACTGCCCTTGTCCGCGTACCGGGCGGCGGTCGCCCTCGACGACCCGTTTCGCCCGACGGCCGCGCCGGCCGCCGGCTCCCTGCGGGACGCGCATGCGCGCTCGGCACTCCGCCTGCTCAGCAGCGACCCGGCGGTGTCCCGGCCTGCACCCCGACTCGCTGAGGAACCTCGCCGACAGCGCACCCCGGACGGAGTCCGACGCGGCGACGGCCCGCGGCGTGCTGCGCGCCCTGCTGACCGTCCGCGATCCCGGCCCTCTGCCGGAGGGGGCGGACCGGGAGCTGGACGCCCTCCTCGGCGCGGAGCGCCGGCTGCGGCCCAGGTTCTCCCCCCGGGAACTGCCCACGATCGAGACCGAGTTCCCCGGCTGGGCCCACCGGTCCGGCGGCCCGGACCGTGCTGTGGCGGGGCGACATCACCGCGTTGACCGCGGACGCCGTGGTCAACGCGGCCAACAGCCGACTGCTCGGCTGCTTCCGGCCTCGGCATCCCTGTATCGACAACGCCCTCCACAACGCCGCCGGACCCCGGCTGCGCGACGACTGCCACACGATCGTCACGGCGCAGGGAACCCGGGAACCCACCGGCACAGCCAAGATCACCCGCGGCTACCACCTTCCGGCCCGCTACGTCCTGCACACCGTCGGTCCGGTCGTCCAGGGCGAACCGCACGCGTACGACGCGCAGGCGCTCGCCTCCTCCTACCGGGCATGTCTGGACCTCGCCGCGCAGGTGGAGGACATCCGCACCCTCGCCTTCTGCGCCATCAGCACCGGCGTCTTCGGCTACCCCAAGGAAGAGGCCGCGCCGGTCGCGCTGCGGGCCGTCGGGGACTGGATCGCGGCACGGCCGGACCGCTTCGACCGCGTGGTGTTCGCCGTCTTCGAGGACGCCGACGAACAGGCCTACCGGCACGCGCTCGACGAAGGCACCCGCCCCTGACGCACGCCGTGCTTTGCCGGTGGCCGCGCCGGGTGGAATAGTGGTGCGCTGCGGAATCGGCGGAGCTTACGGGGGCGCGATGAGCCGGGCGGTGACCGCAGCCATGCTGCGGGTGACGGATGTACACAAGTCGTACGGCCGAGGTGCCGGCACCGTGCACGCGCTGCGCGGCGTTTCCTTCGAGATCCCCCGGGGGGAACTCGTCGCGGTGAAGGGACGGTCCGGGTCGGGCAAGACCACCCTGCTCAACATCGTCGGCGGTCTGGACGAGCCGGACAGCGGACAGGTCACCGTCGACGGACTGGATCTGCGGGAACAGGGTGAGGACGCCCTCCTCGCGCTGCGCCGGGAACGCATCGGCTTCGTCTTCCAGTCGTTCGGCCTCCTCCCCCTCCTCACGGCAGCCGAGAACGTGGGCGTACCGCTGCGGCTGCGGAGGGCGGACCCGCGTGAGCGGCGGGAGCGTGTCGACCTGCTGCTGTCTCTCGTGGGGCTCGCGGACCATGCCGCGCAGCGCCCGGGCGAGTTGTCGGGCGGTCAGCGGCAGCGCGTGGCCATCGCCCGCGCCCTGGCCAACAGCCCCTCGATCCTCATCGCCGACGAGCCGACCGGGCAACTGGACGCGGAGACGGGGCACTCCGTGATGGAGCTGCTGCGCGCGGTCGTCCGCAGCGAACAGATCACGGCTCTCGTGGCCACCCACGACGCGACACTCCTCGACCTCGCCGACCGTGTGCTGGAGCTGAGGGACGGGGAGATCACCGAGGTCACGAGGAGCTAGGCACCGTGTCCGCGGCCGGGCCCCGGCCGTGCCGGTCGTCGCGGGCCTCGTCCGGGCGGACGGTGATGTGGTCGGGCTCCAGTTCGAGGGCGACGCGGTCGCGCATCCCCAGGGCCCGGGTGTACTCGGCGGGCAGTTGGAGGCGGCCGGCCCGGTCGAGCATGGCGTATTCGCGGGCGACCACGTTCTCCTGGCCGGTGGCGGAGTCGACCTCGCTGTGGCGCAGGACCTCCGTCGAGGTACGGCCGTCCCGGATGGCCACCGTGCGGCGGACCTCGCCGGCGACGGACTGGTCGTGGGTGACGATCACGATGGTGGTCCCCAGCTCCTCGTTGGCCGTGCGGAACGCCGCGAAGACCTGCTCGCCCGTGTGGGAGTCGAGTTCGCCGGTGGGTTCGTCGGCGAGCAGGACCGCGGGATCGTTGGCGAGGGCGACCGCCAGGGCGACGCGCTGCTGCTGGCCACCGGACATCTGGTGCGGCCGCCGGTCACGGCAGTCGGCGACGCCCAGGAGGTCCAGGAGTTCCCCGGCACGTTCTGCCCGGGCCCGGCGCCGGCCCGCGGTGCGCGCCAACTGCAGGGGCAGGGCGACGTTCTGCGCGGCGGTGAGATACGACAGGAGGTTGTGGGAGGTCTGCTGCCGTACGAAGCCGACGGTCCTGCGGCGGTAGGCGAGGCGTTCCTTGGAGGACATCGCGCCCAGGTCGTGGCCGGCGACGCGGGCGGCACCGGCGGTGGGTCTGTCCAGCCCCGCCAGGATGTTCATGAGCGTCGACTTGCCACTGCCGGAGGCACCGACCAGGGCCATGAGTTCTCCCTGGCGAACGAGGAGGTCAAGACCCTGCAGGGCCTGGACCTCCACACCGTCGGCGGAGAAGATGCGTACCACCCGGTCACAGGTGATCAGGGCGTCGTGCCCGTACGCGGCGGCGTCGCGCTCGGCGCGGGCACGGTCGGCGAGTTCGTGGAAGGTCGGGCTGCTGGTCATCGGCTGCTCCTGGGCGGTCGAAGGGCACGGGCCGGAGCCGGTAGGGCTCGGTCCCGGGGTTCTGCTCCCTGTCCGGTCCCGTACGTCGCGGACCGTCCATGCGGTCGCGTTCGTCGAGGTGGTCGCGCTCGTCGTCGTGGTCGCGGTCGTGGTCGCGGTCGTTGCGGCGGTCGAGGGTGGTCCCTGCGCGTGAGGTGATCCGACTAGGTGTCACCCAGCCGCAGTTCACGCACCGACCCACGTCGGCCGGCCCACCATGCCTGCCCGGCGGGCACACCGACGGCCAGCACCAGCACGGTGAGTGCCGGAACCGCCAGGGACAGCGGATCGGTGCGCAGCGCGGCCCCCTCGGCGGCGGACGGGGACGCCAGGGCGATGGCCGAGAGGTCGATGCCGGGCGACAGCAGCTGAATGCCGACCCAGCCGGTGAGCACGCCGCCCGCCGCCGCCAGGAGTGCTTGTGGGAGGGCCGTGAGGATGAGCAGCCGGCGGCCCTGGGACCGGGTCATGCCCATCGTGCGCAACCGGGCGAGCAGGGCGCCGCGTTCGGGCGCGGTGCGCAGCACGGTCAGCACGAGGGCGAGTACCGCGTACCCGGCACTCGCGGCGACCGCGACACCGTACAGGCGTTCCGCGCCGGACTGCAGCGGTGAGCCGACATGCCGGTCGAGTTCCTCGGTGCGCAGCCGGACGGCCGCCGCGGTGCCCTGCGTCGCCGCGCGCAGAGTACGGCCGTTCAGTGCGTCACCGGTCAGCAGCAGCGTCGTCGTGGGCGCCGCGCCGCGGGGCAGGCCGGCTCGGTCCACGATCAGGAACTCGTCGCCGGACAGGGCCGGGGTGCGGTCCCTGACCAGGGCGATCCGGACGGTGACGGAGGTGCCGTCCGAGAGCAGGACGGAGTGGGGTCCGGTGCCGTACTCGTCGACCAAGCCGGGTGAGGCCAGCGCGGGCAGGGGCCGGTCGGCGCCGCCCGCCGTACCGCCGTCCTCGGGCTCCAGACGGGCCGCGTCGAACGGCCCCAAACCCGTGTGGCGCGACAGGCGCGCGTACGTGTCGGGGTCCACGCCGGCCAGCGGCAGTGGCCGGCTGCCCTGTTCCGGCTTCGCGTCGTAGCTGACACTCGCCTCCGCCATGTCCCGTACGCCGGGCATCCGTTCCACGCGGCCGGGCAGGCTTCGAGGCAGTGCGCCGGTGATGGTCTCGACGCGGCCGTCGGCGCCGACGTCGAGCAGTGCGGCCTGGTCGCGGGCCGCCGTGACCCCGGCCAGGACCGAACCGCCCAACGCCGCCGTGGTGAGGGCGCTGAGCAGGGCGAGCAGGGGCAGTACGGCGAAACCGGGGGCGCGGGCCACCTGGGCCAGCGACAGCGGGATCACCAGGCCCCGCATTTGCGTCGCCGCCCGGCTCAGCGCCCGCAGCGGCAGCGGGTGGAGACGGGCCAGCAGCAGCGCCGCGACCACGCCCGTCAGCAGCGGGGCGGCGGCCACCAGACCGGTGCTGCCGGATCCCTGCCGGCGCAGTGCGACGACCGCCCCCGTCGCGATCACCAGCACAGTCAGTTCCGCCACCGTACGGCGCCGCGACGGCCGGGCGGCGGCGACGTCCTCCCGCCCGTCGTGCATCCGCACGGTGCGGTGTTCCACGACGGCCCGCAGGGGGAGCGCGGCGCAGGCCAGCAGGGTCACGGCGAGGGCGGCCGCGAGGGCGGGCCCGGTGCGCGCACCGGGCAGGGCGAGCAGCGCGGCGGTCAGTCCGAGGGCGCCCGCCGGCACGGCGACCACCGCCGTCTCCGCGAGCAGCCGCAGGGCCAGACCGGTCAGTGAGGCGCCGCGGGCCCGCAGCAGAGCAAGTTCCGCGCGTCGGCGATCGGCCGCGACTCCCCCGGCCATGGACAGGACGATCACGGCGAGGCTGCCGGCCCCGAAGGCGGCGAGGAGCAGCAACGGGACGATCCCCGACCGCAGTCGGGCATGGTCCGCGAGGACCTCGTCGAGGTTCGTCTGGGCCTCCAGATCTTCGTCGACGGCCGACCGCAGTCGCTGCACTCCCGGGCCCGACTCCAGGGCGGCCACGGCGGACGCCAGACGGTCGAGATCGCGGGCGTGCAGGGTGGCGATGTCCGGCGCCACCTGCCAGTACCGCTCCGGACGGCCGGGGGTGCCCAGCAGCGCCGGGCCGGCGCCGGGGGCGAGAAGCAGGCCGCCGAGCCAGTGGACCTCCGTCGGCGGCTGGTTGGGCAGCCGGCTCAGCACGGGGGTGCGCAGCACCGGCAGTGCCGACCAGTAGGCGCCCTCGGGGGCGCGCGGGACGACGATTCCGGTGACCCGGACGGCGAGCGGGGCGTCCGCCGGGCCCGGTACGTGGATCACCGATCCCACCCGGATGCCGAGCTTGCGGGCGGTCTCCACGGTGACGGCCGCCTCGACCCGCGCGGTCGCCGAGGTCACCGGCGCTCCCGAGGTGCGCGGCAGCCGGCCCGCGCTGAGCCGGGCATGGGAGGCCAGGTCCTGCTGGGCGGCCAGCACCAGTTGGGCGGGATACCCGGCGGGTCGGGGGAGCCAGCGGTCGAACGCCTCCAGGGACTCGGTCGTACGCACCCCGTACGACGACTGCGCGCGGTCGGGTACGAGGGGCGACTCGGGGGCGGCGAGAACCTCGGCCCGCGCCGCGGCCAGCGGACCGGGACGCATGGCTGCTTCCATCTCCTCGACCGATTCCATCCAGGACAGTGGCACCTGCACCTGCACGGTCGTCCGGTCGGGCAGGGCCTGCTCGACCGCCCGGCGCAGTCCCGCGTCCCCGTACCGGTCGACGGCACGCGGGTACGCGGCGGCCAGCGCGGCGGTCACGGCCACCAGGAGCGCGAGGGCCACGGACGTACCGGCGAACGCCCTCAGCCGGGTCCACAACCCGGACCGAACCCGTGGCGGCACCGCCTTCGTCACCCCGCCCTGAGGGGGTACCGGCTGCGCGGTCACTGCGTCACCTCGTCCCTGAGCGTCGTCACGGGTTTCGCCCGCCGCACGGCGAGGGCCACGGTCACGAGGGCGGGCCCTGCCGCGAGGGCCACCAGCAGTGCGGTCAGCGGCAGGAGCGGGAGTTCCACCAGCACCGGCGGGACCGGACGGGTGGCCCGCCCGGTCAGGACGACGAGGGGAACCAGCGCATGGGTGAGCACCGCGCCCAGCACCGCGCCGACCAGCAGCGCCAGGGTCACCAGCACGCCGTGCTCCACGGCGACGAGCCGGGTCAGCCTTCGACGCGGTGTCCCCAGGGCGCGGAGCACGGCGAACTCGGCGTCCCGGGACCGTATGGCGCCTGCCGCGCTGACGGCGAAGCCGAGCGAGGCGAACAGCACCGTGACCGCGGCCGCCGCGATCAGCGCCGCCTCCGGTGCCGCCCCGAACGGGTCGCCGCGCAGTTCCGCCGCCGTCTCGTCGCGCACCGTCACCCGTTCCGGATCGACGTCGGGCAGGGCCCGTACGGCCGCTGCCGTGGCGCGGGGCTCGGCCGTGCTGAGCCACCACTCGGTGGGCTTCAGGCTGGTCCCGTAGCGGGCCTGCAGTACCTGGTTCACGGCCCGGAGATCGACCAGCAGCGCCCCGCCGTCCCGTGCGGTGGCCTCGGTGGTGGGCAGGGCGCTCGCGGTGCGGACGATGCGGACGGGCACGGACCGGCCGTCCAACGTCACCTTCATGCGCTGTCCCTCGCGCGCGCCGGAGGCGGTGAGGAACCGGTCGGTGGCGACCGCGGTGATCTCGGGCGCCCGGGGCTGGGCGACCTTGAGGCGGACCTCCAGCGGCAGGGCGGGCGGCGAGATGCCGGACGGCTGGTATCCGGTGCTGTAGGTGAGGGTGACGGGTGCGGTCGACGTGAGCCGGGGGCGGGTCGGCCGGGCGTCGTCCTCGGGCGCGCCGGCCAGGTCGGCCTCCACCGCGGTCGTCCACTTCGCCGGCAGGGACAACTCCCGGACGTCACCGTCGGCCGCCGTCGCGGTGAGCGCGCCGAGGACCAGGCGGTGCCGCTGGGCACGGTCGGTCGGCTGGGGCGTGCTCAGGGTGAGCCCGGTCAGCGCCAACGGGCCCCGAGCGCCGTTCAGTTCCGGGGTCAGCCGGTGCGAGCGGCCGTCGGTGCCGAGGCGGCCGGACGGTATCTCGTAGGTGGTTCCGTGCCGGTCCCGCACCGTCAGGGTGACATCCGCGCCCGGTCCCCGCCCGGTGCTGTGCAGGGCGGCGGTCAGCGTGAGCCGGGTGGTGCCCTTCGGTACCGCGACACCGGCGGGTGCTCCGCGCGGCGCGAGCCCGGCGAACATCGGACCGTCCGTCAGGTCGTGCCGGGCCGGCACCACCCCGGCGGCCTCCGTCGTGTTGACGGCCAGGACGGTCGCGTTGCGGCTGCCGGAGAGCGACACCGTGCCACGGAACGCGGGGGCGACGGCGTCGACGTGCGGAACGTCCGCGTAGACGTCGGTCCGGCCCACGTCACCGCTCCCGGAGCCCTGGACGCGTACGTCGGCGCCCACCCGGAAATCGGCCTGGTCGGCCTGGGAACGGTGCCAGGAGGCGTTCTGCCCGATCGCCATCACGCCCAGCGCCACGGAGATGACCAGGAGCAGGACCGGACCCGCGCCCCGCATCGGCCGGCGGCTGAACTGCCAGCCGACCATGGCCGCGGTCAGCCCGTGCCCGCGGGTCACCAGCCGTTCGCCGACGCGTGCCAGCAGGGGCAGCAGCCGCAGCACCAGCAGCGTTCCGGCGAGCAGTACCAGGGCGGGTGCCACCACCAGCAGCGGGTCGACGCCGAGGACGCCCCCGCGGTCGGCGGTGACGGCACCGGAGTCCTGGTCGCCCAGCAGCCAGAGAGCGACACCCGCCACGGCGAGCAGGCCGACGTCCGCCCCGGCCCGCAGCGGTGCGGCCAGCGCCTGTGCCCGTGTGCCGACGCTGCCCGCGTACGACGCCCGCCACGCCGGGACGGCCACCGCCAGCGCGCACACCGCGGCCACCCCCGCGGCGACCGCCCACACCTCCGGCCGGCCGCCGGCCGGTACGTCCACGCGCACTCCGGTCCCGCCCAGCGCGCCCTGCCCGGCCAGCAGCCGTGTCAACGGCCCCGACAGCAGAGGCGCCACCACCACCGCGGGCAGGGAGATCAGCAGGGACTCCAGCGCGGCCAGACCGGCCAGCCTCGCCCGGGTGGCCCCGCGCGCTCGCAGCAGCCGGGTCTCGGCCGTCCGTTCGGAGCTGAGCAGCCGGGCCACGAGCAGCAGGGCGCAGGCCGCGAGCAGGCCGAGCTGGCCCGCGACGATCAGCATGCTGGAGCGTGTGACGAGCAGGGAGCGTTCGATGCGGTCCAGCACCTCCGGCAACGCGGTGTCCGCCGCGGTCGCGCTGCTGAGCGCGGGGCTCTTGCGCAGCTTCGCGCTGCCCGAGCGGGCCGCCTCGCGCAGCGCGCCGATCCGTTCCGTCGTCAGCGAGGAGTAGTCGGCCGACACCAGCCAGCCGGACGCGCCGACGCTCACCCGCCCCGACGCCGGCACGCCGGCGGCCGTGAGCAGGGGGCCGTACGTCGTGTAGCTCGACGCCTCCGCACCGCGCCCGCCCAGGTCGTCCAACTGCCAGTAGGGTGCCCGGACGTCCACCGGCCGGTACACGCCGGTGATCAGCACACGCACCGCCGGGCCGTTGAGCCGGTCGGTGACGGTCAGCCGGGCGCCGGGCTCCACCCCGAGCCGCCGGGCGGCGCTCTGCGGCAGGGCGGCCTCGACGGTCCCGGCGGTCCCCGCCTCCCGGGGCAGCCGCCCGGCGACGGTCCGCACCTGTGTGCGATCCAGTGCCGCGAAGAAGGTGAGGTCCGGGTTCTCGCCGTGCTCGGAGGCCGGCCGCAGCGCGGGCGGCAGGGCGTAGGGGCCGGACCGCAGCAGGGTCCGCACCCGCAGGGGCAGCCCGTCGAAGACGGTGCGGGCGCCCGCCCGCACCGCTTCGTCGGCCGCCCGCCGCTCATCGGCCGGCACGTCGGCCTTGAGCACCAAGGCGGTCTCGGCGGCGGTCCGTTGCTCGGCGAGCGATCGCCGCAGCGCCGCGTCGCCTATCGCGCCCGAGTAGGCGGTGAGCGCGGCCAGCACGGCCGTGGTCAGCAGCACGGTCAGCAACACCGCACCGACGAGGGCGCGATACGCCCACGCCCGCAGCACAATGAATCGCAACGCGCCCGCAGGCACCGCTCGCTCCCCCACCAAACCCCCCGGTTCCAACCACACCCCGGGTCGTGGGTCAGCGACGACGGCGTGCGGATGCAGAGAGCATTGTAGGACTGACTTTGCTCATCTTGTGATCGGATACGGCGTATCTTGCGGGTGTCTACGGTGATCGACATGTCCATCGGCCTCGTGTGTCATCGACGTGATCGCCGACCGCGGCATCGATCAGGGGTGCTTCGCCGACGAGGGAGGACGTCTCTCCCGCCGGGAACGCGGCACCGAGCTGATCGGCGAGCGTGTCGTCGGCCCTCCCGACGAGAGGCCGAGCGAGCGCGAGTTCGGCTTCCGCGTGCACCGGTGGAGGCGGTCGCCAGTCCCTCGCGGACCGCCCGGAGACCACTTCACCGCACCCTGGGGCACCGCGCCGCCGGAATTGAGTTGCCAGGCCCCCGACGGGGGCCGAACGATGGTTCTTCGTGACAGCCCATGGACAGACACCACCCAGCGATGCCGCACGCCCCGTCGCCCTGGTGACCGGCGTCGGCCGAACCGTCGGCATCGGCGCGGGCGTCGCTGTCCGGCTGGCCGAGGCCGGGTGGAACGTGGCCTTCACCTACTGGACGCCGTACGACGCCCGCATGGCCTGGGGCGCCGAGGCCGGCGCGGCCGACGCCGTCGCCGAGGCGTTGGCCGAACGGGGTGCCGAGACTCTGGCGGTGGAGGCGGACCTCGCCGACCCGGAGGCGGCGGCGCGGGTCTTCGACGCGACCGAGCGTCACCTCGGCGGTGTCACCGCCCTGGTGATGTGCCACTGCGAGTCGGTCGACTCCGGCCTGCTCGACACCACGCTCGAGAGCTTCGACCGACACTTCGCGGTCAACGCGCGAGCCGGCTGGCTGCTGATCCGCGAGTACGGCCGCCGCTTCCAGGGCACTCCGGGAACCGGCCGTGTCATCAGCCTGACCAGCGACCACACGGTCGGCAACCTGCCCTACGGCGCGAGCAAGGGCGCACTCGACCGCATCACGCTGGCGGCCGCCCGTGAGCTCTCCCACCTCGGGATCACCGCCAATGTCATCAACCCGGGCCCGGTGGACACGGGTTGGATGTCCGACGGCATCCGGGAGCACGTCCTGTGCCAGACGCCACTGGGACGCCTGGGCAGCCCGCAGGACACCGCGCACCTCGTGGAATTCCTGTGCTCACCGCAGGGACAGTGGATCAACGGTCAACTGTTGGTGAGCGACGGCGGTTTCGCCGGCTGACCGGGCGGTTCCCCGTCAGTCGTCGCAGGAGACTTCGCTGTCGCCGGGATCCCCGAGGCAGACGTCGCTGCCGTCCTGGCCGTCGGAGTGGTCGTTGCCCCGGATACCCTCCTGGGCGGCGAGGCGGTCGTTGCCCGCGCCGCCCGTCATGATGTCGGAGCCCGCGCCGCCCCACAGTTCGTCGGCGCCGTCCCCGCCGTACAGCGCGTCGTCACCCGCGTCTCCTTCCATGACGACACGGACGTCGCTGGACAGCGCGTCGAAGGTGTCGTCACCCTCCTTCCCGTAGAGGTAGGCGCGTGTTCGGGTGGTCTCCAGGGTCACCGTGTCGTCGAGATCCCCCGTGTCGACGGACAGGGCCCGGACACCGGTCGCGCAGGACACGGAGTGGGGGGTCCGCTGGGTGCACCCCGCGCCGGCGGTGATCGTGTCGCTCTCGTCGGAGATGACGACGGTGCCGCCCGACGGACTGATGGTGATGTGGTTCGCCTTGCCGTCCGCGGCCGTCACGTAGATGAACGCGAAGTTCGCGGTGACGCCCGTCGCGGCGTGAGCCTGTCCCGCCGGCAGCAGAACCGCCGCGCCCACCGCCGCCGCTGTCGCCGCCGCCTGCAACCCCTTGCGGGTCGACGTTCCCATGCTGCTCCTGTTGTCGAGGTGTGCTTCGCCGGCCGCTCGGTCGGGCGGCGGCGATCCGCCTCAGCCTGCTCGTCGCGCGCCCCGGTCACATGGGGGCCCGGCCCCCAACTATGGACGGCCCGTGCCGGGGCACCTGTTGCGCGGGAGGCAGCGCTCCCGTGCAACCACGGCGCTCTGTGACGCGTATGAACCAGTGACCACGACTGACCCACGTCCCGCGTGACACGCGCAGGGGAGCACCGCTCATGGCAAACGTTGTCAGCGACGGGCCGGGACAGCGCAGGGACGGAGTGAACTCCATGCTGACCACGTGGTGTTCACGGAGTACGGCACCGACGGAGGAGAGATGACAGCAACGGGGGCCCGGGCATGAGCGGCGTAGTGATCCACCTTCCGCACGGCAGGGAGAGCGACGGGAGCGGTGACGCCCCCTCGGCGGGGACCGGCGGCCGCACCACGCGCGGGGGCCGGGCGGAACACCGGGCGGGGCCCGTGACCCTGCGGCTGGGGCCGGGTGGCGTGGCACGGTTCGGGCGCGGTTCGGCCGACGCTCCCGTCGAACTGCGGCTCGGTGATCCGGCGGTCTCCCGGCTCGCGGGCGAGATCCGGGTGACCGAGGATCACTGGCAGTTGAGCAACTTCAGCGCCGCCCACAGCTACCTGGTGGAGAACCCGGAAGGGGCGGGAGAGTATCTGCGCGTCCCGCCGCGCCGGGTGGGGGCGCCCATTCCGTTCGAGTTCGCCCGGGTGGTCCTGCCCGCCCGGGAGTCGACGGTGAGCTTCCAGGTGTTCGCGCCGGATCACGCGTACCTCGATCCGGACCGGGCGCAGCACGCGGGCGGCCCGTGGGGAACACAGACCCTCACCGCCTACTCCCTGGACGAGACGGCCACCTACTTCCTGGTCCTGGTCGCGCTCTGCGAACCCCGGCTGCGCGACGAGTCGGCGGTCGCCGTTCCGACCACGCCCCAGGTCGTCGAACGGCTCAGGACCTGTCCGGAGTACGGCGGACTCACCGCCCGCGCCGTCAGCTCCCACATCGCCTACCTCGCCGAGGAGAAACTCCGGCTGGACGTCCCCGCCGCCATCGAACCGGGACAGGGTGCCCGCCGCAACGGCAAGCGTGAGGCGATCGTCGGGCTCGCGCTCCGATTCGGTCTGGTCCACGAGGAACACCTCGCCCTGCTGCCTCCACGAACGGCGGGGAGCCTCGGGGCGCGGGCGTGCGCGACGTGAGCGCGTCCCTGGAGCGGCCCGCGCCCGGCTACCGGGTCGGGAACTGGGAGGTCGGCGAACGGATCGCGAGTGGAGGCTGGGGGACCGTCTACGAGGGTCGCTGCACGATCCCCGAGGACTCGGTGCCGGACGCCCGGTCCGGAGAAGGACGGGGACAAGGACAAGCAGGGCAGGGGCCGGAGAAGGAGCACGGGCGGGTCGTCGCGCTCAAGTTCCTGCCCACCGCCGGGCTGGCCCCGCGTCAGGCGCGCGTCCTCATGGAGACCGCCCGGCGCGAGACCGAGATCGGGCGCCGGACCCGCCATCCACGGCTGATCCGGATGCTCGACTCGATCGTCCTCAGCGAACCCGGCGACCCCGTTCTCGACGGATCCGTCGTCCTGGTCATGGAACGGGCCGAGCACAGTCTGCGCCGGCTCCTCGAACGGGACGGGCCGGGGCCGGCGGAGGCCGAGCGTGCGCGGCTCCTCACCGAGATCTGCGAGGGACTGGCCCATCTGCACGGCACCGGCTGGGTGCACGGAGACCTCAAACCCGACAACGTCCTGATCATGGCCGACGGTTCGGTCCGGCTCTCCGACTTCGGTCTCGCCGTGGAACTGGACGGCACCCACGGCTACATGCCGCCCCTGGGCACCCCTGACTATCTGCCCCCCGAGCGCTGGCGCGCCCCGCTGGGCGAGCGCGGCGTGCGGGTACGGCCCAGCAACGACATCTGGGCCCTCGGCATCATGATCCACCAGATGTTCACCGGGGGTGCCTCACCGTTCCCCGGAGCCACCCCGATGGCGCGCGGGGCAGCGGCCCAGGAGTACGCCGAGGGGCGCGCGCCGCTGCGGCTGGACAGCGCCGTCCCGCCCCACTGGCGCGAACTGGCCGCCGACTGCCTGGCCCCGACACATGCCGAGCGAGCCGTCCACACCGCCGAGAGCCTGCTCGCCCGGATGCGGACGGCGCCCGTCCCGGCATCCGGTGGCCGGCCGAAGCCGCTGCTCGGTCTCGCCCTGGCCGCCGCGTTGTGCGGGGCGGCAGTCGTGGCAGTCGCCGGCTGGGCGTACACCTCCGGCGGCGGGGTGTCCGGGGGCCGGCACGCCTCCGAACCGGCGGACAAGGTCGCCGTGTTCAACGTCGTGGAGCTGTGCCGTGACCGGGCCGAGGACCGCCTTCCGGCGTGCAGCCTCGGCCTGGCCGTGGATCCCGCGCTTCCGTACACCGTCGAGAACGTCGTGGCGACCCGGGTGTGGCACGGGGACGTACTCGCTGTCGACTGTCACATGCGTCGAGGGACGCCGGTCAGCGACGAGACCGGCGTACGCTCGACCCGGTGGTTGCGGGTCCGTCTCCCGGACGGGGCACCGGACCCGACGGCCTGGCTGCCCGCCGTGCGTACCAAGGACGGTCCGGCCCTGCCCGAGTGTCCCTGAGCCGACAGCCGACCGGTCACCTGGGTACTTCGTCGGCCCCGCAGTCACGGATCACACGGCCGTCGTTGTCCTTCGCCTCGTCGTTGCCCCAGCGCGCGAGGTAGTACGCCGACACGTAGGCACGGCCCTTGCCGCCGGGCGCCACCTCGTCGAGATCGGTCAGCAGCCACCAGTGGTTGTACGCGCTGCCCACCTGGAACTTGGCGCCCTTCTTCTTGCACAGGACGTAGTTGGTGCCCTTGTAGAGCTTGCCCTGGGGCGCGCACTGGGGCCTGCTGTCGCCCACGCAGTCGACGGCGGCGTAGCCGATCCCGTCCGCGAAGGTGTCCACCCAGTACTTGGACGGCTCGCTCCCGCCGCAGGCGTTGGTGCTGGTCACCCGCGGGAACGCACCGTCCGGCGACAGCCGGTACTCGGTGCCCTGGATCACCGGGTGGACGATCTCGTCGTTCTCACCGTTGTTGTCGCCGTTGGTGTCGTAGAGCTGCTCGTAGTGCAGATGCGCCGAGGTCGTACCCTCCAGACCGAGCCGCCCGAGCGTGGTCCCGGAGGCCACCCGCTGTCCGACCTGTACGTCGACGCGGTCCATGTGCAGATAGACCGTGAACCAGCCGTTGCCGTGGTTGATCTCCAGGCCGCCCGGGTCGAACCGCTCGGTGACCGTGCCGGCCGCGGACGCGGCCACCAGGGAACCGAGGGTGTTCCCGTCCACCCGGTACATGTCGATCTTCTTGTCGTCGGGCGCATGGCCACGGTACGTCTGCAGCTGCCAGGTCTGCCCGCAGGCGAAGGGCAGCTTGAAGTCGGGCCTGGCCGCCGGTGCCGCGGGCGCGGCCGGTGGCGCGGCGTAGGTCGCCGAGGCCATGGCCGCCAGAGCCGTCAATACCGCCACGAGCATGCCCAGGACCGTGGCCGCCCGGCCCGGACCCCTCCCTCGTCGTAACCGCACGGAACCCCACTCCTCACTCACGCCGGTCCACATGACCGTCCCGTCGGCAGGCTGTCCCATCCGGCGCGGAAAGACACTCCCGCACGTTACGGATGGCCTCCGGCGCCGCCCCGGCCCCGACCGTGGAGGCAGGCCTCAGGCGCCGGTGACCCCGTCGATCTGTTCGCGTATGAGGTCGGCATGGCCGTTGTGCCGGGCGTACTCCTCGATCATGTGCACCATGATCCAGCGCAGGGAGACACCGTGGTCACCGACGTGACCCGCTTCCTGCTCGGGCAGCCGACCGGCCTCGTCCAGCGACGCGTCGGCGACCAGCTCACGGCTTCGGGCGATCTGCTCGCGCCAGGTGGCCGTCGCCTCGGCGAGGCCCAGTTCCGGCCGCAGGGCGAACCCGTCACGGTTGTCCTGCCCGTACACCGGCGGCACCGACCGACCTGCGAAGACGCGCTGAAACCAGTTGCGTTCGACCTCGGCCAGGTGCTGGACGAGACCCAGCAACGTCATCGCCGACGGTGCTGCCGCGGCGCGGCGTGACTGTGCGTCCGTGAGGCCCGCGCACTTCAGGGCGAGCGTCGCACGGTGAAAGTCCAGCCAGGCCTCCAGCATGGCCCGCTCGTCGGCCTGCGCGGGTGGGATCGGCCGTCCGTCCGGTGTCGTCGTCATGGGCACACTCTGTCGGCCGCGGTCACCGTCCGCCATGGTCTTCGCCGGGGACGAACACGCGGCGGGCCCGCCTCGGCCAGGGGGCCCCGGACGCCATCGAGCAGGGGACCCGATGCGACGAATTCCGGTCACACCTCTGTTGCGTGGCCGAATCCAGTGCAAAGCTGTGTCGGCGGTGGCCTCCATTCCCCCGTTGGAGGCCACCACACCTGGCCCCGCCCGCGCGCTCCTGCCCGGGCGGGGCCGCGTCGCCCCTCCCGCCCTCCCCACGGGAGGGTCGACGGCTGCGCCGCGGAGTCCGGCGAGCGCGGCACACAGATCAACGGGACGCTGCCGGCGACCGAGAATGTCCGGGAATCGACTCGCTCACACGGACCCGGTCCTCGTACGCGCGTCCGACCAGGCCCGGGGTTCCCCGTCCACGGCCGGGTCGGCCGGTCCGGGCAGCCTGTCGTGGCCCGTATCCGGGACCGGGCACCCGTCGGCCTCCTCGGCGCTCTCGCCGAGGAACCCGCCCGACTGGTGCTGCCACAGTTTGGCGTAAGCGCCCTCCGACGCGAGCAGTTCCTCGTGGGTGCCCTGCTCCACGACGCTCCCCCGGTCGAGGACGACGAGCCGGTCCATCCCGGCGACGGTACTCAGGCGGTGGGCCACCACGAGGGCCGTGCGTCCGTCCATCAACCGCCACAGGGCGTCCTGGACCAGGAGTTCGCTCTCCGAGTCCAGCGCACTGGTCGCCTCGTCGAGCAGCAGGATCGGAGCGTCACGCAGGATCGCGCGGGCGAGGGCGACACGCTGGCGCTGGCCGCCCGAGAGCTTCACCCCTCGCTCCCCCACCAGCGTGGCGAAACCGTCGGGGAGCTGGTCGGCGAACTCCGTGACGTGCGCGGCCGCCGCCGCCGCACGGACCTCCTCGTCGCCGGCGCCCGGCCGGGCGAAGGCGATGTTGTCCCGCAGGCTGCGGTGGAACATGGCGGGCTCCTGCGGGACGTAGGCGATCAGTGAGCGCAGGTCGGCCTGACGCAGTCGGCTGATGTCCTGACCGCCGATCGCCAGGCGCCCCTGGTCGATGTCCGACATGCGCAGCAGGAGTCGGGTGAGCGTGGTCTTGCCGCCGCCCGACCTGCCGACCAGGCCGATCCGCGCGCCCGCAGGCACGTCCAGGTCGAGGCCCCGGAAGATCGGCTTGGCGCCCGCGTGGGCGAAGGTCACCGCGTCGAAGCGGATGCCGGTGTCCTTGGGTGCGAGCTGTTCGGGTTCCGGCGGGTCGAGCACGGTGGGCGGATCCAGCAGCAGCTCGGTGAACTGCGCGGCCTCGGTCATCGAGCTCTCCAGCCGCCGGTAGATCTGGTTGAACTCGAACATGATCTGGGTCGCGTTGGAGTAGTAGGTGAACGCGATCACGATCTCCTCGACTCCCTGGCCCGAGCTGCCGAAGGCGATGGCGACCACCAGGCCCAGCACATTGGTCAGCACGGACATGGGGGCGATCAGGGTGTCGACGCGCAGGTTGCCGTAGTCCCAGGACCTCAGCGTCAGCCGCCGGGAGTCCGCGACCCGGCTTCGGTGTTCGTCGGCCTCCCGTCGCTCGGCCGCGAACGCCCGGATGGTCTCCATGTTCATGAGGCTGTCGGCGACGTGGCCGGAAACCCGGGCGATCGCCGCCTCACGGTCGTGGACGAGCCGCTGCCGTCGCCGGATCAGCGGCGTCGCGGCCACCACGGTCAGCGCGATCATCACCAGGAGGCCGACGACGAGCATCGGTTCGTAGCTCCACAGCACCACGGCACCGAACAGCAGCGGGACGAGACTGCCCACGATCCGGTAGGTCAGCGTGTCGACGAAGTCCTCGAAGCGCTTGCCGAAGCTGAGGACGCGCTTGGTCAGGGAGCCGGCGAAGTTGTCGTGGAAGAACGCCGCGTCCTTGGCGAGGAGTTCGTCCATGCCGCTCACGTACAGGTGTTCCATGCCGAGGGCGTCCACTCGGTTCAGGCAGTGCTGCCCGACGCGCCACACGGCCTCGGCGAGCAGCAGCGTCACGCCGAAGCCCAGCACGTACGGCAGAGCCGAACCGAGCGTGAGACCGTCGTCGGCCGCCTGTGCCGCCAGCTTGGCGATCAGCAGCGGGGCGACATAGCGGATGCCGATGTTGCCCACGGCCGGCAACAGCAGCGCGGGCAGGGCCAGTCGTCGTAGTCGCAGCAGTTCCCGGCCGTAGTGGCGCAGCGCGAGAACGACCGCGCTCCTGCCCGGCGCCGGCCCTCGCGTATCTGTTGTCCCCATCACACTCCCGGAGGTTCGGAAGTCGGAAGTGTCCCGTCCGGGGAGGTTTCCGGTCCAGGCATTTAACGCGGAACGGCGATAATCGGACACCCATCGCCGTGGTGCGCGCGCCACCCACGACAGGAGGCGGGAGGCGGGAGCCGGGAGGCGTGCGACACGCGGACAGGTCCGGCCCGGCAGGGCGGACCCGCCCGTGGTGCCGCACGAACCCGCCCGCGGTGCGCACCCGGCACCGCTCCCGCGCGGTCAGCCCGTCACGAACGTCGTCATGCTGCGAGCGGGCAGCGTGGCGGTGAAGGTCCCGTTGGACACACCGGTCGCGGCCTGGGGTGCGACGTTCCTGCCGGCGTCGGTCAGCCAGGACGAGACGCGGGACGGCGCACCGCTCGTCAGGGTGAACTGCTGACTCACCGTCGCAGCTCCCTTGTTGACGGCCACGACGGCCACGACGGCCACCGTGGAGCCGGTGCTCCGGTACGCCGAGACGTACACGTCCGACGTCGGCCTCGGCGTCGCGTCGATCCGTACGTAGCCGGGCCGGACGAACCGCGCGAAGTGGGCCATGCAGGCGCCGCGCTTGCTGATCCGACCGTCCTCGCGCATGGGACCGTAGCCGCGCCGGATGTACCACCAGATGTACGCCTGGAACTCGGCGTCCACCATGGCGCGGTGCATGTGCTCGCCCACGTCGAGCGCCTGGGGCCACAGGTCCGCCGAGTCGCTGCTGTTGGGGTAGTAGACCTCGGTCATCCAGAGCTCCTTGCCCCCGCCCTTCTGCTTGAACAGGGGGTAGGGGAAGTTCGAGAACGAGGTGCCGTAGAGGTGTGCGCCGACGATGTCCAGGTTGGCGAGTGCGGCCGGGTCGTTGAGGATCGGGTCCGACATGTTCTTCAGGTACTGGAACGACTCCGGCGCGATGACCCGGGTGCCGATCGCGCCGGCGTTCTCCCGCAGGAACCGGACCATCTCGGAGGGGGTCCACCACGTCCAGTCGTGCGCGTAGTCGGGCTCGTTCTGCACCGATATGCCGTAGAGGTTCACGCCGTTGTCCCGCATGTACGTGGTGAAGTCGTTGAGGTGCTGGGCGTAGGCGCCGTACATGTCGTACCTGAGGCGCCGGGCGTCGGTCTGACTGCCGCGGACGAAGGTCTCGACCATGCGCGCGGGCGGATTCCACGGCGACGCGATGACGGCCGCCCCGAGCTGGGCCGCGCGTTTCGCCGTCGCCAGGTCCCGGCTCCAGGCCGCCCGGTCCTCGGGGACGGGAATCCGCAGCAGCGACAGCCCCAGTTGCCCCTCTCCGGCCCCGAACGCCGTGTCCCGCTGGGCGGTGGTGAGGTCTCCGATCCACGCCGTGTGGGTCATGCCGCCGAAGCCGCGGATCGTCTGGCGCCGCGCGGCCGGATCGATCACGGCCGTCGCGGCCACGGCTTTCGTGGCCCCGGCGGCCGGCGGCGCGACGGCGGTGAGGATCGGCAGGGCTCCCACCGCCGCCAGCACGGTCCTGCGGCTCGGTGATCCCCGGTGTCCGTACTCGGGCTCGTTCCGACGCTCGGGCTCGTTCCGACGCTCCGTCATGTCTTCTCCTCCTGGCAGCCGCCCCGGCTCGAACCCCTCTCGCCCCCTCACTCATGGGAGCGCTCCCACGCGTAGTTGGCGACGCAACATCGAGCCATTTTTCGACGCGCCGCCGCTGCGTGCCCTTCCTGCCCGCCCGAGGCTCGGAGGGGAAAGGTGCCGCACTTCCCGCGGCCGGGCCACTCCGCTCCCCGACGGGCGAATACACTCTGCGCCATGTCGAAGCCTGACAAGCTGCTCGTTGACGTCGCCGCCCTGGTCGAGTCCAAGAAGAGCTACCAGATGTCCCTGACCGTGATCACCAGCGGTGCCGTCATCACCGGTCGACTGGCTCCCGAGACGGTGTGGAGACAGCGGGTGTCGGACGTGCTCAGGGATTCCGATCGCCTGGGCGAGTTCTCCGCCATGTTCGACGCCCAGGAAAGGGCGGACGGAGCGCCCACTCATCTGCACTTCCACGTCGCCCGGATCCTTCAGGGCACCGTGGGCATTCCGGAGACAGGGGGGATGTACCGCGTGGCGATCGAGGACGTCAGCGCCTGGACGGTGGGCGACTTCAGCTATTCCGACAGCTGAGCAGCCGCCGGTCCGACCGCACCGGTGACGGTGCGGTCGGAGTGCGCGGTCGCCCTGGCCGACCGCGGCACGGCGGCCCGCCTCCGGACGACCGGCTCCCTCCCGCGGGCCTTCACACGGACGCCTCGCGCGGGTCAGGCCTTCTTCGCGAAGACGAGCACCTCCGTGGACCCGACGCCCATGGGCGCCAGGAAGCCCGCCTCCAGGGTGCAGTCGAGGGTCTCGAAGAGGTCCACGCAGGTCTGGCGCGGCATGGGAGCCGGATAGGAGTCGTGCCCCGAGCCGCCCTCCGCCGCCCAGGCGCGTACCGCCGCCGGGTCCAGGCAGTTCTCCGTCATGACGTCGAAGACGATCCGGCCACCGGGCTTGGTCACGCGTGCCATTTCCAGGAAGTAGCGGGAGGCGCAGAGGAAGGTCACGGTGTTGAAGACCTTGTGGGCCTGAAGGAGGTCGACGCTGTCGTCGGGTGTCGGGGCGAGACTGCTTCCCTCGGTCGGCTGGGCGACGACACCGAACGTCTCCACCAGGTGGTCGGCCCAGGGCTTCGCCGTCTCGTAGATCTCGTAGCGGTCCGGCGAGCACTCCTTGAGCGTCTTCTCCAGGTACCGACCGGACCCGGGGCCGATCTCCAGCACCCTGCGCGGGTCACCGGCGAAGACCCCGCGGGCGCGCAGTTCGTCGATGGTCTTCTGCGTGGCGCCGGGCGTTCCGTTCATGACCTCGTCGATGTGGTCGCCGATCGACCTGCCGGACGCCCGCGCGGCCCGCATCGTCGCCTCGAACGGGAGGAAGTCGTCGACGCCACCCAGATTGTCGGTGCTGCGCACGATGTCGAATCCGGCGCGCCCCAGGAGCCGCCTGACACCGGACTTCACTACTGACGGACCCTTGCCTATCGCATTCATCAGGCATCCCCCCAGATCGTGTCCACCTTCGGCGTCAGCATAGGAGTGCGATGGCGGGCGCGCAGTGGGATGACGAATTCACTCATCGGCTGCTGTAGGCCGATACACCACATCAGGACCGTATGACCGATATGCACCTCACTGTCGAGCTGGGCCTCGTTGGCGAGGCCATCCCCGGGGCAGGGCCCTGTGGCAGGCCCCGGGTCACGCTGCCTCGGCTGTCCCGAGACCTGACGGAAGGGTTCCGGGACATGGCCGATGCCTCGGAGTGACTCAGTCGTCCCGGCGGAGGAGGTACGCCGACAGGGCGCGCAGCTCGTCGACGGCCGTGTTCCGCGGCGAGAGGTCCGTCAGTGCGGCTTCCGCCGCCGCGACGTGACGTCGCGCCTCGACGAGCGCCGCCGCACGGCCTCCAGCCGCCTCGACGAGGAGGGCCGCCTCCCGCGGGTCCGCCTCCGACGTCAGCAGCTCGGCCAGGCGCCGCGCTTCGGGGGACGCCGAGTCGAGCGCGGCCAGCACGGGAAAGGTCTTCTTGCGCTCGCGGAGGTCGCCGTGCACGGGTTTGCCGGTGATCTCGGGGTCGCCCCAGATGCCCAGCACGTCGTCGACGATCTGGAACGCCAGGCCGAGTCGGCGGCCCGCCCGGTCGAGAGCCGCGACCGCGGTCGGTGGGCCGCCACCGAGCAGGGCCCCGAGCGCTGCCGCACAGCCCAGCAGCGCACCGGTCTTCCGTTCGGCCATGGCCCGGTACTCCGCCGGGCGCACCCGCTCCGGCCCCGTCCAGGGGCGCGCGGCGAACAGCAGGTCGTCGGCCTGCCCGTGCACCAGGTCACCGAGCGCCGCCGACAGGGTCCGTGACGCGGCCGCACCCGCGTCCGCGGTGGCGAGCGTCTCGACGGCGAGCGCGAACAGGGCGTCGCCCGCCAGGACCGCGGGCCCGGTGCCGTACGCCTTCCAGACCGCCGGGCGACGACGGCGGTCCGTGTCGCCGTCCATGATGTCGTCGTGCAGCAGCGAGAAGGCGTGGACCAGTTCCACCGCAACCGCCGCGGGCACCCCGGCCCGGGCGGGGGCACCCACCGCCTCGGCGCCCAGCACGGCCAGTGCCTGCCGTACCCCCTTGCCACCGGACGCGGCAGCGGGAGCTCCGCCCACCTCGCACCAGCCGAACGAGTACGCGGCCATCTCGCCCACCCAGGGGTGTGTCCGGCCGACCGCCTCGCGCAGCGCGGGCCGCACCAGCTCGCGGCAGCGTTCCAGGACGAGCGGGGCGTCGACCGTCAGCCGCAGGGGCGTGGAGAGCGTCGTCACCGAGCCGCCTCCACCCGGACGCCGTCCCGCGGATGGGATCGGATGCCGAGTTCGTCGTGCGCCCGCGCCACCATCTCCCGGGCGTGCCGCAGTCCGATCCTCTCCAACTCCCTTGCCAGTGACGCCAGTTCATCAGCTGTTTCCTCATGGTCGCGGCCGAGCCGGGCGAGTGCCTTCGCCAGCCCCAGCCGGGCCAGTGCCTGGCCGCGTGGCTCGCTCATCTCGCGGAACTCGCCCAGCGCCAGCTCGTAGGTCTCCCGCGCCTCGGCGTAACGCCCGGCCCGGTAGTAGACGTTGCCGCGCATCTTGTGGTTGTAGGCCAGGGCACTCGACAGCCGCATCGCCCGACAGGTGGTCTCCGCCTCCGACAGCAGGGCGAGCGCGCGCTCGACGTCCCCGTCCCGTGCCGAGACGATGTCGGCGAGGCCGCGCAGCGCCCAGGCGTGACCACGCCGGTCGTCGGCACCGGCGGCTATCCCGGCCGCCTCCTCGAACAGCGCGTACGCGCTGTCGAACGACCCCCGTTGGCGGTGGATCTGCGCGATGCCCTCCAGGGCCCACACCGTGTGCCGCGCCTCGCCACGCCGCCGGGCCTCGGCCAGCAACTGCTCGTGCAGCCGGGCGACGGCTTCGTAGTCGCCCTGGATCCTGCCGGTCTCGGCCAGCCCCGCGAGGGAGTAGCCGCGGACGACGACATCGCCTCCCCTCGCACCCATTTCGGCCGCGAGACCGAGCAGCCGCCGGGCCAGTGCGAACGAGCCCCGCTGACGGGCCAGGGTGCCGCCGCTCCAGAGCGCCCAGGCCATCGCCCCCTGGTCCCCCGCCGCCCTGGCCGCCCGGTAACTCGCCTTCCACGCCTGGTCGGCCTCGCCGATCTGCCCCAGCCGCCGGTGCGCCTCGGCCACCGCGAGCCCGGAGCGGGCCGCCTCGCCGTGCTCCCCGGCGTGCTCGGCCTCTCTCAACTGCCGTGTGCCGGCGGCCAGTACCTCGGTGAGCGAGGAATTCACGGACAGGGTGGTCAGGGCGCCCTGATATTCGGGGGCGAACGCCTTGCCGTACATGGTTGCCTTTCGGTCCGGTCGCATGCGTCAGCGCGGGTCGTCTATACATGCGATCTCTACACACCGTGTATACACAATGCGTATAGACGGTCGGAGAGGAGCTCGGTGGCCCCAGGGGCCTCAGCTTCCTCTGTTACCGATCAAGATGCCGTGCGCGCCACGAAGGTTGCCCGTGAGGCGCAGATCACCTTGCGGACCGATCCGGAGAACAGACCTCGGAGACGCAGCGATCCCCAACTCGGCAGCCGGACCGTCGACTTCGGGACCGCGCGACGCGGGTACGGACTCCCGGGCGGCACTCGCCGTCCGAGAGGCCGGCCGACGGCGGGTCAGGAGCCGGTCAGTCGTCCTGCGTTCGCACGTCGCTCGGCAGACAGATCTGACGAGCCCACAGGCCCAGCAGCGCCACACCGCCGACCAGCAGGGGCACCGGGTCGGCGGCGGCGGGCGCCAGCACGTATCCCAGCGCCGTGACCGTGCAGACGGTCAGGGGTACGAACGCCGCGGCGCCCTCCATCCCCGACCGCAGCGCCGGGCGTCCTGCCCCCAGGACGCTCGCCCCGCCGGGCACCCATGGGCCGACGGCGACGATCAGCAGTCCCGCGGTGACACAGACGTCGGCCCAGTGGAAGGACAGCACCTCGCTACCGCCCGGATCGGCCGGCGACAGCGGCAGACTGTCGCCGATCACCATGAACGCCACTCCCACGATCGCCGCCCAGACAGTCGCCCGCTGGTCGTCGCGCACGAGACGCCGCAGGGCGAGCAGGAATCCGAGGAACACGACCTCCGCGGCCCACAGGATGCCGAGCATTCCGGTCCCCGGACGCCACTCCTCACCCGCTCTGCCCAGGAGCACCCAGCCCGCCATGAACGCGGCCCCGGCCATGACCGCCCCGTCGAGCACGCGCCGCAGCCAGGCCCGCCATCCCGAACCGGCGTCCGCCGCGGCCACCAGACCGGCCATCCCCAGCCCGACCGTGATGGTCACGCCCACGATCACGGTCAGACCGGCCGCCCCATCCGCCTGCGGTGCCTGAGCGGGTCGAGCCGACAGCGCGGCGAGCGCGGCGCGGTAGACGCCCCCGGCGGCCGCCGAGCCCGCCACGAGCAGCAGACGCGTCCGTGCTCGCCCACGCACGCCCCGTACCCGCAGCAGCAGGGAGAGGGTCAACACCCAACAGCCGACGGACGGTCCGAGGGACATCATCCGCACCCCCAACCTCTAGGGTCCTTCCGATGGTTCTCCGCGATGTCACGGCGCCCGGCGCACCCTCTCGCCGCGCCCCGGACACGCGGACCTGACCCGCGGCAGCAGTTCATCCGGACGTCGCGCATGTCCAGCTATTTCCCCAACCTCGGCATGCAGGTGTCCCCTTCGAG
Source organism: Streptomyces sp. NPDC057438 (assembly GCF_042802995.1). Lineage (NCBI taxonomy): Bacteria > Bacillati > Actinomycetota > Actinomycetes > Kitasatosporales > Streptomycetaceae > Streptomyces > Streptomyces sp. NPDC057438. The sequence goes on along the minus strand of NZ_JBHVDD010000020.1, from coordinate 84,486 downwards.
CGGTGCCCGCCGTCAGGGACTCCCCTCCGGCCGCCGGATCCGTACGCAGACCGTACGGAACGCACATCCGCACCGAGCGACGAAATCGCCAGATTCACTCGTGTTGCGTAAGGAAGGCCCACGAGCTTGCGGGATGCGCATCGGTGGGCGCCGCGCACGTGGCCCGGTGTCCGTCCTCCTTCGCCCCTGTCACAGTGCGAGGGGGCCGAGTTCGGCGGCCGTCCGGGCCAGTGCGCGGACCGTGGGGCTGTCGGCGGTGGTACGCCAGGTGAGCGCCCGTTCGAGGGCGGGGGCGTCCCGCAGCGGCAGGAAGACGACGCCGGGGGGCCTGTTGTAGCGGGCGGGGCCACCTCGCCCAGCGGGTGGACGCAGCGTCCCGCGGCGACCAGGGTGAGGATCTCGTGGAAGGTCCGCGCGGCGGGCTCGCGGGGGATGCGGTGGCCGAGCGGGGTGCGGGTGGGGACCATGGCGGAGACCCAGTACTCGGGGGCGTCGGGGCCCCGGTCGACGACATGGTTGCCGGCGAGGTCCTCCAGGGACGCCGTACGCGCGCGGCGAGCGGATGGTCGGCCGACACGGCCAGCACGCGGCCCCCGGTGAGCCCGGTGGGGCCGACGGTGAGGTCCGGCTCCACGACGGGCAGCCACAGCGCATGCGCGTCGTGCACGCCGGCGCGCAGGGCGGTGAACGCGTCGTTGCCGTTGGTCTCGCCGCACTCCACGGCGCATTCCGGGTGACGGGTGCGGAACGCTTCGACCAGAGGCCGTAGTTCGTGTCCGGCGTGGCCGAAGACCCCCAGCCGCAGGGTCCGTCCCGTGTTCCGGCCGGCCGCCTGGGCCCGGGCGAGTCCTGCGTGGACCGTCTACGAGGTCAGATATCACGACGCCACCCCGCTCACGGGCTCTGCGCCCAGCACCTGAGACCTGCGCGGCCGGAGTCACGCCCCACCTGGGACATGCACCACCTGAGACAGCGACCGCGGAGGAGAACCGGCTCCCTGGCCGACTACGCGCTCCGCCCGGGGCCCGCGACCGACACCGTGCGGGAGCTGCTGGGGCGGCCCGCGCGTTCCTTCGCCGCGTGGGCGCGTGAGAACGCGCCCGCCTTCGGCGGCTGAGTCCGGCGCGCTTACCGCGCCTCGCGGGGCCAGGGCCGCCGGTGAGCGTCCAGACCCCGCGAGGCCGGGCTCACACGCGGTCGGCCGCGATCAGGACGTACTGGAAGGAGCCGTCCCGGTAGGACTCGATGAACGCCTTCTCGATGCCGGTGACCAGCGAGGACGTGGCCCGCAGTTCCCAGTAGGGCAGGGTTTCCGGGGTGAGGTCGACGATGGTCTGCGGCACCAGCCTGTTGTCGGCCATGGCACGCAGATACTCGCGGCGCGAGTGGATGTTGCACTCGAAGTGGGCGTTGATCTCGGAGACCCACTTGGACGGCTGGCCGTAACGGGGGTTCCAGCAGCCGGTGATGGTCACGTACCGGCCGCCCACCTTCAGGAAGCGGGAGTGCTCGGCGAACAGGTCGTGGAGGTCGACGTACATGGTCGACTCGTTGTTCCACGAGGCGGCGACGCTGCCCTTGTCGAAGGGGGTGTCGAGCATGTTGCACACGCGGGAGCGGACGTGGTCCTCGACGCGCAGTTCCCGCGCGCGCCGGTTGCCGAAGTCGGCCTGGGTGGCGGACAGGGTCACCCCCTCGACCCGGCTGCCGAAGCGGCGGTGGGCCATGATCATGGATCCGCCGCGCCCGCAGCCGGCGTCCACGAGGGTGTCGTCGGGGCCGACGGGGCCGAGGTGGTCCAGGAGAAACTCCGCCTGTGCCGACTCCAGTCGGTGCAACTCCGCGATGAGCTTCTTCTCGTACTCGCTGTGGGCCGGGTCGCCGAGCGCGGCCTGGTCCACGTCGCCGATGCCGTAGTGATGGTGGTAGAGACCGTCCACGTCACCGAGGCGGAGGTTGACGGGACGGGCCTCGTTGTTCCAGTAGCGGGCGATGTCTCCCTGGTACGGCGTCGCCGGCCCCGGGATCTTCGCGGTGGGGGTCGCGGGGGCGGTCGGGGTGGCGGTCGTTTCAGTGGTCACAGAGATATCCGTTCTTCACCAGAAATCGGGCAGTGTGTAGCGATAGGTATTGGTGCGGTGCCAGTCGTGGTTGCCGTCGACCCAGGCGGCCACGCCCTTGAGGAAGCGCAGGACCGGGGGCAGGGGGCAGGCTTCCGCGAGTTCGGCCGAGGCCGCCTCGAAGGCGTGCTGGAGTTCGTTGTGGACCTCGACGGCCTTCAGATAGGCATCGCGCACGGACAGCTGCTCGCGCTCCGCGATCACCACCGGGAGGTTGAGGTGGTGTCCCGGGCTGTCGAGTTCCTTGGTGTACGAGTAGAGGTCGTTGACGATGGTGGTCGCGTTGCCGGCCAGGGCGATGACCCGTTGCATGTCGGGCCGGGCGTGCAGGTCCGCGGGCAGTTCGTAGCCGCCGACCGTGTCGGTGATCGTGGGGCAGGGGCGGAAGTTGTTGAACTGGCGCATCGCCAGGTACTCCCAGACCTCGGGGACGTGGCCGGTCTGTGCCCAGGCGGCCTCGGCGAGGTAGCCCATGTGCAGCCGCGCCATGTCGTGCCGGTAGCGGTCGGCCTGGGAGGGCGTGGACGCGCCGACGAAGTAGTCCATGGCGCTGCGGTACGCCCGGCGCGGGGCGTCCGAGGTGAGGGATTGCTGCCACGCCGGCGCGTACTCCGCGGTGGTGTGGAAGTGGTCGAGCGCGGTGTGGGCGAGGAGCAGGCGCCCGCCGAGACCGACGGGGGACCCTCCGTGGTCCTCGCAGTAGCAGTCGTCCACCGCGTTCTCGGCGACCATCAGTCTCGTGGCGAGCATCAGGTGGTCGACCGTGGGGGCGTCGGGGTGGCAGGCGACCATGTAGCGGCCGACGGAGAAGCCGTCGAACTGGCCCTCCCACTCCTCGGGATAGAGCTGGACCTCGTCCTCGGCCCAGCGCTTGATGCGGCGGCTCACCTCTTCGACGCGCACGGGGTCGGGCTCGGGCACGGGGTGGTGGTAGAGCCCGGGGACGGCGCGCCCCTCGGCGGGTGGGGCGGGCTCCGGGGACACCAGGCGCGGGATCGCGGGCTCGAACCGGCCGGCCACGGCGAGCGAGGCCGTCCCCGGTCCGGTCGGTCCCCGCAGGATCCGCTGCAGGGCTGTGACGGCCTCGGTCGTCTCAGGCGTGTCCCGTACGGCGTCGGGCGCCGGTGTGGGCTGGGGCGGCGGTGGGGGCGGCGGCGGGGCGAGGATGGCTACCGGCGGGTGGAGTGCGGCCAGAAAGCCGGGGGTGGCCGGCGCGTCCGGCCGGCGGGCCGGGGCAGCTGGCCCGGAGACCTCCGGTACGGCTGTGGTCGGCCTCGGCAGCTGCTCAGAGGGGGATGGTCCGAGGGGCCCGGAGTGGGGCATCGGCGGCGGCTCCTTGGTACGGCGGGGTGGGCGCTCCGTTGTGCGGGGAGCGGGTGTCGGGCGTGCACCTGCGACGGGTACGGGGTTCAGCTCGCTCTCGGAGCGACCTGCACGTTCTCCATCACGCCCAGGGCGTCGGGCAGAAGCACCGCGGCGGAGAAGTAGGTGCTGACGAGGTAGGAGATGATCGCCTGTTCGTTGATGCCCATGAACCGCACGGAGAGCCCGGGTTCGTACTCGTCCAGCAGGCCGGTCCGCCGCAGGCCGATCACGCCCTGGCTCGTCTCGCCGGTGCGCATCGCGATGATGGAGCTGGTCTGCTCCTTGCTGATCGGGATCTTGTTGCACGGGAGGATGGGCACGCCGCGCCATGCGGGGACGGACTGCCCGTCGAGATCGACCTGGTCGGGGTGGAGACCACAGGCGTTGAAGCCGCGTCCGATGGCGGCGATGGTCCTGGGGTGGGCGAGGAACATCTTGGTGCCGCGCCGTCGGCAGAGCAGATCGTCCATGTCGTCCGGTGTCGGGGGTCCGTGCCGGGGCTGGATCCGCTGCTTGAAGTCGGCGTTGTGCAGCAGCCCGAACTCACGGTTGTTGATCAGCTCGTGTTCCTGGCGCTCGCGCAAGGCCTCGACGGTGAGCCTGAGTTGTTCCTCGCTCTGGTTCATCGGACCGTTGTAGAGGTCGGCGACCCGCGTGTGGACCCTGAGCACGGTCTGGGCGACGGAGAGCTCGTACTCGCGCGGTTGCAGTTCGTAGTCCACGAAGGTGCCCGGCAGATCGGGCTCGCCGACATGGCCGGCCGCCACGGTGATCCGGGCCTCGCCGTGTTTGTTCTGCGGCCGACGGGTGCGGGAGGCGAACTCGTCGATGTGGGCCCGCAGATGCGGCGCCGTGGCCTGGACGGCGGTGAAGTCGGCGCGGGAGAGGGTGAGGAGTGTGCCGGCGGTCTCGGCGGTGACCGTGCAGTCGTGGCGGGCGTCGGGGTCCGACAACGCGTTCTCGCCGAAGTGCTCGCCGTCCGCGAGCACCGCGATCGTGGTCTTCCCGCCGTACCTGCCCTCGGAGGTCTGGCTGACCCGGCCGTGGGCGATCAGATGGATCCGGTCTGCGGGGCTGCCGCGTTCGACGAGCACTTCACCCGCTGTGAAGTCGCGCTGCGCGCAGCGGTCGGCGAGCGCGTCGAGGACGTCCCTGTCCTCGAATCCGCGTAAGAAGGCCAGCTCACCGAGTTCTTGCGGGATGACCCGGACCGTGGCGCCCTCCTGGACGAACCCGATGCGCCCGTTGCCGAGAGTGTGGCGCAGCCGTCGGTTGACCCGGTAGGCGCCGCCCTCGGCCTCGACCCAGGGCAGCATCCGCAACAGCCAGCGGGAGGTGATCTCCTGCATCTGCGGGGCGGACTTGGTGGTGGTGGCGAGGTTGCGGGCGGCGGCGGTGCTCAGGGACTGCTGCGGCGTGGCTGGAGCGGTCTGCGCTTCCGGACTGCTGTCGACGGACATCGGGGGTCTTTCTCCTATGCGCGACGGGCTGTCAGGCGCACACGGGTGCGCCGACCGGGAGACAGGGAGGGGTGGGCAACGGCGAGAAGGATCACTGGAATCCGTTCACCTGCAGAAACCTAGCCTCCGAACCGCCCATATCCACCAGGCGGACGAGATGCTTACCTCGAAGCAGTGACAATCAGCGCGATGCGTTTATCCGTCCGCTGTACGTGACATCCCGTCCTCCCACAGGGCCGCCGCGGTCGGCATCCCGCCGGGCTGGGAACCCGCCGCGGCATGGGACCCGGACACACCCACCGACACCGTGGGCGGACTCGGCACCATGACCGTCCGCCGGGATCGCGTGGCCCGCGGCCCCCGTTCCGGCCAGGACAATGCGCCGGCGGTGGCGTACATCCGTACGGGATGCTGCATGCGTGATCGACCGAGAAGCCGCCGTACGCATGGTCGAGGAACAGTCGGCAGGTGGCTACCGCGCCCCGTGCTTTTCAGGGCCCACAGATGCCTGGTCTTTCAGGGGCGCGGGGAACTGCGCGAGAAGGACCACCGGGCCCGCAGCCGAGAACGCACCCCGGACGGCTGGGGCCCGTCCGACGCGACGCCGCGGAGATCCGTCAGAAGGGCCCTAGGCCGGTTCGTGGTCCGTGTGCGCGGCGTAGCCCAGCACACGGGCCTTGACCAGGTCGGCGATCCGCGGGTCGCGGCGACGGAACGCGGCGACCTACTCCTCGCGCTCCTCGGCGTGGGACTGCGGCGGGGCTGCCCGTCCTGACGCCCGCCGAGGCTCTGGAGTACGTGGGCTCGCTGCTGGACGGTGGCCCCGGGCCGTCTCCTCGCGGTGGCCACCGGCGCTCTCGTCGCCCCCTTCGACCCGGTACTGGCTGTGAAGACCATGCGCTCCGGTGTGTGCGGCAGGGCCGGATGACCGATGGTCGCCAGGGCTACCCGTGGGTGGCGGGAGGTGTGGCCGGTCCGGTGTCGGGGCGGGTGCTGTCGGACGGCTCGGAGGCCTCGCAGGTGATCTCGTCGCGCGGGGTGTAGTGGGTGCGGAACGGCTCCCGCCGCACTTCCTTGCCGTCGTCGTAGAAGACGCGCTCCACGGTGACGTCGAAGCCTTCGAGCGGTGTCTGGGGCACGCATTTCTCGTCGGTGCGCACCTTCTTGCCCGGCGGCTGCACATGGGTGCGCGGACCCTTCACCGACCTGATCTCGTCGTAGTGCCTGGTGCCGATGAAGGTGATGGTCACCGAGGTGTCGGTGGACTCGGCCTGGATGTAGATGGCCTTGCCGGAGTCGTTGGTGAACCTGAGGTCGAGGCTGCCCCAGGCGACCGTCGCCTCACGGCCCTCCGGGTATCGCTCGATGTAGAAGGAGTGGGCGCCGTGTTCCACGGGCTTGACCCCGGCGAAGAACATCGCGTTGTACACGGTGGTGGCCACGGCGGACACACCGCCGCCTGCCGCCTTGGTGAACTGGTCGTCCAGGATCATGATGCCCTCGACGAAGCCGTTGGCCTCGGTGCGTTGGCCCACGGTCCGGTTGAAGCTCCAGGTCTTGCCGGGCATGACGACGGAGCCGTTGATGAGCTGCGCGGCCCGCCCGATGTTCTTCGTGCGGTAGGGGGCCGGTTCGAAGTTGACGGTGAAGGAGGACATCTTCTGCGTCAGCCCCAGCCCTGCGGCGTTCTCGCGGGTCACCTCGGGCTGGATCCGCCGCGCGGCCACCTCTCCGGTGCGGGCGGAGCCCGTCCTGGTGAGCAGGGGCAGCACTGCCTCGCTCAACGCGGTGTCGCTGATCTGTACGCCGGTCCGGGCGTCCTGGACCACCACGGCCCGGTCGCCGTCCAGCCTCAGTCTGGCGTTCTCGGCCGTGGTGGTGACGGCGGCCAGGGGGCCGGCGACAGCGGGGGCGGAGCGCAGGCCCTTCACGTCCAGCTTCGGCTCCAGCCGGCCGGAGCCGTCCGGCACCATCCTCAGGTGTTCGCCGAGGACCGCCTGGTCGACCGTGAAGCGTCTACCGGCCGCGGTGAGGGTGACGGGCGCCGACATGGCGGGCTGAGCGAAGTCGCGCACCGCCCGCCGTACCTCGTCCGCCGCCACCTCGGGCTTGGTCTCGCGGGCGGGAAGCACCGTGACCTTGTCCGCCGCGCCGTGCAGGAAGGAGGTCCGCAGGGTGTCGACGGCGGCGTCCGCGTCCAGCGCGTATCCGCTGTGGGCGGCGACCTGCGCGACCCGGCCGTCCGCGAAGGTGACGGCGCCGTCGCGGACCTTCTGGTCGAGCGTCTTCGCCAGGTCCCCGAGAGCGGTGTGCGCCTTGTCCTCGTCGAGGCGTACGACCGGCTCGACGTCTCCCCCCGAGCGGAAGAAACCGCCGACCACGCTGACGGGGTCGGACGCGGTGCGCGTCGCCCGGTCCACGGTCCGCGCGGCGTCGAAGGCGAGTCCGGCCTGCCGCGTGTCGACGGTGCCGCTACGGTCGCCGACCCGCACGGCCAGCTCGCGCGGGCCGGCGGCCGCCAGGTGATCGTCCAGCTTGCGGATGGCCTCCGCGCGGCTGAGGCCCCCGATGTCCACCCCGCGCACCGTCGTCCCCGCCTCGATGTCACCGCCCGTGACGAGCAGGCCGGCCAGATACAGGCCGCCGAGGCCGACGGTCAGGGCGCCGCCCGTCAGGACGGGGGACGGCAGGGAGGCTATTCGCAGACGCATGGGGCTCCCGGACGGTTCTCGGTAGGCGGTGCGCGCGATGGCGTGACGCCGTGGGCGGGTCGGGCACCTCAAGCTACCCATAACGGACCACAAGGACGTATGTCGCAGAACACGTATGGTTCAGATCACCTCGGCGACATCACCTCGCGGGGACACACGGTGACCACGCGGTGACCCCTGGCACGCATGCGCGCGCCGGGGAGGGCGCGCCCCCGCCGGCCCTGGACACCGCGAGGCATCACGCCGATCATCGGGTACCGGCCCGGGCCCGCCGGGCCAGACTCTCAGTCCGCCAGGGACCATCTCTCCCATCCACGGAAGCGAGGTCGTGTGCACGCCGACGCCGACAGCACCACCGACGCCCCCTCCGGGCCCCGCTCCGGCTCCGGCTCCGGCTCCGGTCATGACAGCTCGAGCGACGACCTCGGCACCTGGTCGATCGAGCAGCTCCGGTCGTTCACCGAGCGGGCTCAGGGCGGTGAGTTCGAGGCCGTGCGGGTCGTCGCGCAGCAACACGCCTATGGCAGCGTCGAGTCTCCCGAAGCCTGCCGCGAGTGGGCCAGACTGTCATTGCGGGCCAACCAGTGCATGAGCAGCGACCGTTCATGGGATCGCGCGCGCAAGGCACACCAGAACTTCATGCTCCGGATGTGGGTGATCGAACGTCTCGGCCCCGATCCCGGAGACCGGCACTGGGACCCCGAGGCATTGGCAGCCGACACCGTCAGCGCACTCGCACTCACTCCCGCCGCGGCACGGGCCCTCGCAGGTCACTGGCGTGACCTCCCGATCGAGAAGATCGGCGAGCTGAGGCGACACAAGAACCTGACGGCTCATGCGGGCGAGCTTGCCGGCCACCTGTCTCCCGGGCCGGTACGAGACCTGCTCCTCACCTGGTCGGAGACGCGCCCTCACCTGCCCTGACGGCGGCGACGAGTATTCCGAATGCCGGCCCGAGCGCCTCACCGCGGAACACGTTTTGCCGTACCGGCAACAGGAGTGGCCGAGGGGGAACGCGGTGGGCGACGGTGGGACCATGACCGACAACATCGCAGCAGACTTCCTCGTGTCCGACGTCGTCCCCCCTGCCGACGGCTACGTCGGTGACCCATCGGTGCGGGCGGAGTGGGACAGCCGTTACGCCGACCGGACACAGTTGTGGAGCGGTCGGCCCAACGGCGCACTCGTGGCCGAGACCGCCGGGCTCACCCCCGGACGAGTGCTCGACGTCGGCTGCGGCGAGGGCGCGGACGCCGTCTGGCTCGCGCGCGGCGGCTGGGACGTGACCGCGCTGGAGGTCTCCGGTGTGGCGCTGGCGCGGGCGGCCGGGCACGCGCGCGACGCCGGCCTCGCGGTGCGGTGGGTCCACGCCGAACTCGCCGAAGCGGCGCTCCCGCCGGGCTCCTTCGATCTGGTCTCCGCCCAGTACCCGGCCCTGCTGCGCACCCCTGATGCCGCGGCCGAACGGGCGCTGCTCGCAGCCGTCGCACCGGGCGGCGTGCTGCTGCTCGTGCACCACGCCGGCATGGAGACACAGCAGGCGCACGAGGGCGGTTTCGACCCGGCCGACTACGTGTGGCCCTCGATGGTCGCCGAACTGCTCGACGACGACTGGGAGATCGAGGTGGACGAGCAGCGGCCGCGCGTGGCGCCCGACGGCGGCGCCGGCGCGCACCACACCGACGACCTGATTCTGCGAGCACGCCGACTGCGCTGACCTTCTCCCCTCACGACGCGGTCGCCGTCGCCCCGCACGGCGAGGCCGCATCAGCAGCCGCCGTGCGGGTGGAGGGCTTGAGCCTGCGTCGGCCCGGCTCAAGCCCCCCACCCTGCACGGCGGCTGCTTTCCCGCCACGAGGCTGTCGACGCCCTCGCCCGTGCCGGTGGCGACCCGCTGGGCGTCGAGAAGCGTGCCGTCCGAAGCGGTCCTGGCCCGCGTCAGGCACCAGGGTGTGTCCTGGGACGGGCCGGGAGAGGTCAGGTCGCCCCGTGCCGTGCCGTCAGACGTGCCAGGTCGGCGCCCGAGATCTTGGGCATCTCGCCCGGACCTGCCAGGCCGACGTCCGCCAGGCCCTCCCTGAATGACGTCCGCCAGGCCCTCCATGAATGCTGCCGGGAAGTCCGCGGCACTGATGTCGATCTCGAACAGCGAGCGGCTCGCGTCGAAGCGCAGAGCCGGGTAACCGACCTCGTCGAGCAGTCGGAGGTTGTCGTCGGCAACCGTCTCCCGGCCTGCGAGAGCCTCCGCCTCCAGCCATCGGGGATCCCTGGTGGATCCGGTCGGACCGGACGCAGGACGTCCTGCGGGACGCCGTAGGCATGGCCGCCTTCGCACCGCACCACACTCGCGCGTGCCGTGGAGTCACACCTGTGCTCCCCCGCCCTCGTCCACCTGCCCCCGCGTTCTCCGTCACTACGCGCGGGAACGCGTTAGGTTGCGTGGTGGCGCGAGTGCGCCGGGGGACGGGAGGAAAGAAGGGGCGGGAATCGCGGAGCCGGACCGCTCCGGCCTGAGCCTGAGCCCGCCCCCCCCCAGGACACCGTCATGACAGTGACGTGCAGGAGGGTTCCCGGCATGACGACCAAGTACGACGTCAAGCGCGCGCTCAAGAGGTGCTATGCGCCGAGGAACACCGACTGGGAACTCGTCGACATCCCCGAACTCCGTTATCTCGCCGTCGACGGGCACGGCGATCCGAACACGGCCGACGCCTACCGCCACGCGGTCGAGGCCCTCTACGCCGTCGCCTATACCGTCAAGTTCACGAGCAAGCGCGAGTTGGGCCAGGACTTCGTCGTGGGCCCGCTCGAAGGACTGTGGTGGGCCGACGACATGGACGACTTCCTGGCCAGGCGCAAGGACAACTGGCGGTGGAGCATGCTCATCAACGTCCCCGACTGGATCACCGACCGCATGATCGAGGACGCCCGCCGGACCGCCCTGGCCAAGAAGGACCGGCCCGCCGTTCAGGACGTGCGGCCGGTGACTCTGCGGGAGGGGGCCAGCGCCCAGGTCCTCCACATCGGCTCCTACGACGACGAGACACCCGTCCTCACCAGACTGCACCGCGACTACCTCCCCGCCAACGGCCTGCGGGAGGCGGGGCTGCATCACGAGATCTACCTCAGCGACCCGCGCAGGACCGACCCGGCCAGGCTGAGAACGGTCCTGCGGCAACCCGTGGAGCGGTGCCGACCCACGGAGCGGTGAGGCGTTCACCCCTCGTACCTCACCTCGTCCCTCACTGCCTCGTACTTCACTGCCTCGTGCCCCACTGCCTCGCGCGGCGCCTCGTGACAAGGGAGCGGGCCATGAGCAGGGCGGCCGCGAGGCCGAGGGCGAGGGCGTAGAGCAGGGCGACGGCCACCGCCACGGCCGGCGCGCCGATCTGCGACGGGCGCAGGAAGTCGTACGGCATCGTCGCCGCGCCGGCCCCGGAGAGGCCGCCCACGACGACCAGGTACAGCGCCGGCCAGCAGGTGAGCAGGACAGCCTCGCGCCGGCTCGGGGCGAGGGCGTACGGGCCGGTCAGGAACTCCGCGACCACCCAGACCGGTGCGACGGCGTGCAGCAGGACCGTGGCGGCACGGGCCCCCACGTCGTCGTGGGCGCCGAACCATGTGCCCGACGGGCTGCTCGGCGCGATCACCGTGCAGTAGACGAGCGCGGACAGGACCACGCCGACCGCCGCCGCGCCCCGGATCCGTTCGCCCCACACACCGTCTCCGGGCCCGCGCGCCAGCCGCCAGGTCTGCACGGCCGCGGCCAGGACCGCCGAGTCGACGGTGAAGTAGAGCAACGGGGGCTTCGGGTCGGCTCGTTGCAGGAACTGGCAGATCACACCGGCCGTGAGCGTGGCGGCGGCCAGGCCGCCGAGCCGGCGGGCCCGCCGCCGCCGGGACGCGACCGGGTCGGCGTCGGGGGCGGGGTTCGGGGTGAGGAGGGTCATGACGAGGTCGTTTCGAGGACGCGGCCCAGTCGTGTCGTCGCGGAGGCGACGGCGGGGAGGGAGTGCCAGAAGGCGTGCGGACCGGGGACGCTCAGCAGGTGCGCCGCCCATCCGTGGCGCTCGGAAGACGACACCAGGGACGCCACTCCCTCGCGCGGTGACAGCGTGCTCCGCTCGCCGCGTACGACGACCAGCCGGCGCTTCTCCGTGCCCGGCCGACGGCGTCCCCCGGCCACGAGGTCCTCTCCGAGGCGCGCGGCCCGCAGGGCGTTCGCGAGGAGCAGCAGATCACCGCGGCGCCGGGTGACCGGCTCGGAGTCCGGGCGGTCCTCCAGGGGGCGGGCGGCCCCGGGGACCGTGGCCGTCTCGTCCAGGTAGGACTGGATCAGACGGTTCTCGCGGCGCACAGCGGCCAGCAGGCCCTTGGCACTCCAGCGTCGTATCGCGACCGGTTCCACCAGGACGACCGTTCTCAAGGGCGGTCCGGTGTGGTCCGTGCCGGACACGGCGGCCATCGCGGCGGCGAACGACGCGCCGAGCGAGTAACCCAACACGCCCGACACACCCGACGCGCCCGACGCACCCGCCCCTCCCGATCCGCCACCGGAGGCGTCCGCACCGAGGACGTCGGTGGCCGCCCGCAGCATGCGCCGTGCGGGGACCGTGAAGTCGCCCCGCAGCAGGGCGCGTCGTTCGGCGGGCAGCAGCCGGGAGGCGGCGAACCCGGCGCCCGGCGTCTCCACGACCACGAGTCGTGCCCGCAGGATCGACGCGATCAGCCGGAACCGCTGCATCTCGAAGGGTTCCACGAATGCCAAGAAGCCCTGTGCGACCAGGAACGTCGGGTCGCCGGCCTCCTGTCGGCCGTCGACGACTCCGAGGAGGGTCTCGCCGCGCGGGCCGTCGGCCGTGGTGACACGGACGGCCTGCCACGGAGGAGTCGCGTGAAGCGTGGGTGTCACGACCGTTCCTCCCCCTCCCGCTCCTTCGCCTCGTTGACGCGGTGGAACGTCAACGCGGCCCGTACGTCCGGGGAGTTGAAGAAGGTCTCGTACGCGCCCGACTTCACGTAGTCCAGCACCGGGTTGCGCTCCGCCCAGGTCTTCGCGGAGACGCCCGTCGTGACGTCCGGCCAGTGCGCGGTGTCCTCGCCCCAGGCCCGCACGAACGCCTCCAGCTCGGTCTGCCACTGCGTCATCATCGGGAAGAAGGTCCGCTCCGCGTCGACCGGGATCCGCAGTCCCAGCAGCCGCTTCACCGAACCCGCGACCTGCCGGTGCGCCCGGGGTCCGTTGCACATCCGGTAGCAGCGCAGCCAGTCGTACGTCTCGGTGAGGTGCTTGCGCTTGAGGCAGCTGTCCATCAGCCGGCGGAAGGGGCCGGTCGAGTCGCTCATCTGCCGGTGGGAGGCCTGGAGGTGGGCCTGTTCCCCGTCGGCGGCGAGGAGCACCCGCCGCAGGATCTCCGGAGGCTCGTTCACGTTCAGCGGGTCCGCGGCCAGCCACACCGCGGCGGCGGCCAGGAACAGTTGCGCATGGCCGTGGGTCAGCTCGGTCATCCCGTACAGGCTCATGTCCGGCACGTGCTGCCTCAGGTACAGCATCGCGCCCATGCCGGTGCGCACCTCGACCGGTCCGTCGAACCGGGCCGGGTCGACGATGGTCAGCGGGCGGTAGCCGGGGCCGGACGGTGTGTTCAGATGGAAGTCGACGATCGCGCCGTCGAACTCCGCGAGGTCCTCCGTGTCGAGGTCCCGCAGCAGTTCGGGGTCGTCCATGATCTCGAATTCGAGCCGGCCCGGCAGCGAGACCTGCTCGTCGAACACCCGGCTGCGCTTGCCCTGGTCGTCGATCAGGAGGTACTTCATCATCGTGTGGACTCCCTCTTGAGCCTCGGGGGACGGACGCTCCATACGCCGTGGATCTCCTTGCCGCCGGCCACCGCGGACTGCGTGATGTCGCCGCCGAGGCGCCGCAGTCTGTCCCGCATGAACGCCAGTGTGCTGCCGTCCACGCACCACGCTGTGTCCGGGATCAGAGGGAGCGGGTCGCTGATCCTGAGGTGGATCATTCCGTCGGACACCTCGCCCGACACCGTGACCGGCCGTTCGTGGATCTCCCGGCGTGCCATCGCCTGGGCGGCGTTGCTGACGACCGTGGTGATCAGCTGGCGTACGAGTTCCCGGTTCGCGGGGCGCAGTTCACCGAGCTGCAGCCGCGTGGTGAGCCGCAGGCTGTGGTCCCGCGCGAGTTGGGCGAGGACCGCGTCGAGAGCGATCTCCTTGTCGCCGGCGTCCCAGGCCCGCTCGTCGGCCATCTCCTTGACCAGGGTGATCATGGGCGCGAAGTCGGCGGCGTCGATCCGCACCTGGGCGCTGACGCCCTCGTCGTCGGCCAGGGCCCGGAAGAGCGAGCGCGCCCCGGTGTGCATGTCGTGGAAGTCCTGTGCCAGTCGGTCGCGGGCCTCGTTCATGGCCACGGCCACCTCCTCGCCGCCGGCTCGCAGGGACCGGTCGCAGTCGCGTGCCTTCAGGCCCACGAAGTACGGCAGTACGCAGGCCGCCCAGGCCAGCGGCACCATCTCGGGGCTCCACCGCCCGAGATGCACCGACAGCCCCACCACGGCCACGAGCACCCCCGTGACCAGCAGCCAGCCGTAGGCCCGCAGGGTGACCAGGAACCGGGGCAGGCTCTGGTTGGCCGAGTAGTAGGTGCCGTCCGTGAGTACGTGGAAGATGCCGGAGTTGGCGTAGGCGAGGGCCACCGCGAGGGCGGCGACCTTGCCCCAGCCCGGGTCGCCGGGGCCGGTGAGGAACAGCACGGCGAGCACGTTGACGGGTACGGCGATGCCGCCGAGCAGCCCGGTGGCGTTGAGCAGGGTGCGCTCCCACTGCCAGTCGTCCTGCCAGGAAAGCAGCATCCGCACCACGGCGAACCGGGAGCGGGCGCCGCCGTGCGCCTGGCCGTCGAGGTAGATCTCCAGCGTCGTCTGCACCACGCCCACCGACAGCAGCGCCCACGCGAGCGGCCGGGCGTCGTCGGCGTATCCGAACAGCACGGCGAGGACGGCGAGCAGGAACCCTCGCGTGGCGAACGGCCGGACCCGGTCGTAGCGGTGGATGCGGGCCGCGGTCACCCGGGTCGACCACACGCTCATCGGCGCCGGCGCCCTCAGGTCCCACACGATCTGGGCCCAGGGGCCGGTCGGCCGGTTCTGCGCGGGCAGGAAGTCGACCAGCGACAACCGGTCTTGCCGGGACAAGGACATTCTTCGTACCCCCGTGACGTTCGTCGGGTTCTGACGCTGCGCACAGTGTGGGGCAGCCCTCGCGCGGGGGGTCGTGGTTTTCACGACCCCGGTGCGGTGGGACCGCGCTGCGCTTGCCCAACTCCCTCGTTGAGCTGGCCTGTTCACGATTTCCACGAGTCCGGCCCGAGACCGCGCGCTATTCCTTCTCGCCAACGGTGGGGCGGTCCACGGTCCGTCCCCACGCCGCGATCGGCGACGGAGGAATCCATGGCCATCACACGACGACCCCGCAGGCCCCGGCGCAACTGGCCGGTCTGCGCCACCACCGGCAAGCGACGTCTCGGCGAACGCAAGGACGCCCGGCTCCTCCTGGCGGCCGCCCGGCGGTCCAGGGCCCGTGCCGAACTCCACGGCATGCGCCCCGAGTGGACCGTGGTCCGGGCCTACCGCTGCCCCCACTGCTCCGGCGGCTGGCATCTGACGTCCGTGGCGCGCCGGGCAGGTGCGGCATGAGCAGGCACAGACCGGTCCCGCGCACCGTCCCCCTGTTTCTCGCGCTCGTCTGCGCTCTGGCCGCCTGCGCCCTCACCGCCTGCGGATCCGTTCCCGGGCCGACCGCGTTGACCGTCGCCGTCACCGGCAGCATGGCCGAACCGGCCCCCTGGGCACCGGTGGTGGACGACATCGCCGTCCGTCACGCCCTGAACGCGGTCGATCCCGGCGACGGAAAGGTCTCCGTGGTCGTGTCGACCAACCCGCGGGTCACCGAGGTCGACCTGACGCCCCTGCGGGACGCGCGGGAGGTGGAACAGGACCAGGCCGCCGCCGGGGAGAAGGCCCGCGCCAAGGCGGCGGGGCTGCGCTCGGCGATGACCGGGGGCCGGCCCGCGGCGGACGGGCTCGACCTCCTCGGCACCTACCGCCGGGCCCTGCGTGTCACCCCGGCCGGCGGCACGGTCGTCCTCGTGTCGTCGGGTGTCCAGACCGTCGATCCGCTCGATCTGCGCACGCTCGGCTGGGACTTCGATCCCGGCGCCGTCGTGCGGGACCTGAAGAACCGCTCGCTGGTGCCCGACGCGGCCGGGCGGCACGTCGAGTTCGTCGGTCTGGGCATCGTCTACGGCACCCAGCCGGAGCTGCCGCTGCCGGCCGCCCGGCGGGTCACCGCGCTGTGGCGGGCGGTGTGCTCGGCCTCGGGAGCGGCGTCGTGCACGGTGCGCGACGACGACGTGCCCCGGCTCATGTCGGCGTCGGAGAGGCCCGTCCCGGTGGTGCCGGTCGGCGCGAGCCCCACCTCCTGCAAGGGCACCTACGTGGTTCCCGCCTCGGTGACGTTCACCGCGGACGACGCGCATCTCGCGCCCGGTGCCGACCGCTATCTGGAACCGATCGCGGACAGCCTCGAACGGTGCGGCTCCGACGTCGCCGTACGGATCACCGGCCACACGGCCCAGGTGGGCACCGGGGCGAGCGGCTTCACCCTGTCCGACCGGCGGGCTCGGGCCGTGAGCGAGCGCCTCGTCCGGCTCGGCGTCTCCCCCGACCTCATCGGATCGGTCGAAGGGGTCGGATCCACCCGGCCCCGTGTCGACAACATGCCCGGCGGAGTCTTCGCCGAGCGACTGGCCCGCCAGAACCGGCGGGTCGAGATCACCGTCACCCCGCAGGAAGGACCCGGCCGGTCATGACATCCAGCAGCCCTCAGGGCGCCATGAGTCCCCCGCACGTCACCCACTCCGCGGCGCCGCACGGGCGAGGCCCGCGCATCCCGCTCGGCGAGACGCTCACCTCCGCGCTGGGGATGGGCCCCATGCCGTTCACGAAGATCGTCCGTTGTCACGCGCTCGTCGGCGAGGCCCGGCGGATCGGCCGGGACCGGCCGGCCGACGCGTGGACGCACTCCGAGGACAGTCTGCGCGGGGTCGCCGAGCGCCGCGCCGACGCGTGGGCCAGGGCGGAGATCGCCAGAACCGTCGAACCCGCCGTCGCGACGATCAAGGGTCTGCACGCCGAGGCCCGCTTCATCGACCACCAGCTCACCGCCCTGCGCGAGCGCCGCTACGTCGGCCCGCACGGCGAGTCCTACTCCACGCCCGAGGCCCACGGCCACCACGCCGACTGGTCCGCGCAGGTCGAGGGGGAGGAGCAGGCCGGCTCCCGGGCGCACCGGCGGTTCCCGCCCCGCGCCAGGAAGCTGCTGCTGTGGCTCCTCGCACTCGACGTCGTCGTCCTGACGTTCCTGATGGCCAAGTTCCTCAACGTGGACCTGCGCAGGGCTCTGATGTCCGCCGACAGCGTGCTCCGCTCGGTCACCGCACTGCTGTTCGGGATTCTCGGCACGGTCGGGGTCGCGCTGACGATGAAGCTGTTCGGCAGACGGCACCGCGCGTACCGGGCCGCGCACGGCGGCTGGGACCTCGGCGGGGGCGGCTCGTCGAAGGGCGGCGTGCGGACCCTGGTGGCCGAACTCCTGCTGTGCGGCCTCCTGGCGCTGGCCCTCGGTGCCGCCATGGCCTGGCGCCTCGTCCTCGACGGCCCCTCCGACGAGCGGTTCCTCACGGGCGTCATGGCCGCGCTGTTCGCCCTCGTGATCGGCGCGGTGGCCTATCTGTCCTACCAGTCGGAGTTCGCGGACGGCTCGACGACGACCGAGGCGATCGACGTGCTGGCCCCCCAACTGCACGGCACGCACCGGACCGAGGAGGCGTTGCGTGCCAAGCGGGAGATCCTGCTGCGCCAGGCCTCCCGACTCACGGCCCAGTTGGTACGGGACTGCGCGCGGCTGCGGACCGAGGCGCGCCGCCGGGCCGTCGAGAGCGCCGAGGACAGGGCCATCAGGTACGCCCGTTCCGTCCACCAGCACTGCGGCCACGGCAGCGCGCTCCCCACCCCTCGGCTGTCCCTCGGCGACCTGGACCTGGCACTGGCCCAGGCGACATCGTGGACGGACATCGAAGCCGTCCCTGCCACGGCCCCCCTCGGCGACAACGACGGCGACGGGCAGGGCGACGAGGGTCTGGCGGTGGTCGCATGAGCCTGTGGAGCAAGGCCAAGAAGGCCTGGAACGTCGGCGAGATCATCGCGACCATCACGGCCGCGGGCCACGCGCCACCACCGCCCGGCATGCCTGACTACCTGCACCAGCAGTACGCGGAACACAGCAGGACCCGTACCGAGCAACTCGGCCGGGACGCCCGACGCCTCACCGCCGAGGACCGCCGGCCCACGACGGGACTGACCCTCGACCGGGACAGCGCCCGGCGGTTGCGCGGCAGGAAGTAGGGCGGGCGGCGGCCCGGGTGTCCGGGCTGCCCCCGCTGGGCAGGTGTCCGGGGCCCCGCTACATGGGAACGGGCCGGGGATCGATCCACAGCGCCTCGGAGACGGCGCACAGTTCGCCCTCGGCCGTGATGAGCGCGACGCCCATCGTGTGTTTGCGGCCGGACTCCGCCAGCAGCCAGGCGAACACGACGTGCGGCTCGCCCGTCACGACCGGCCGCAGGACCGATCCCGTCAGGGATGCGGTGACCGCGCCCGGACGCTGGGTGCCCAGGAAGCGGCCCGCCCAGTTGCCCGGGCAGTCCAGGACGCCCCAGACCAGTCCGGCCGGGAGTCGGCCGTCGCGGTCGGCGAAGACGGGGGACGGGACCCAGGCGGCGGCCACGAGGCCCGGCTCCGGGACCGGCGCGCAGTGCACGCGCAGCCCTCGGTCCGGGGCGCGCAGGCCGCAGCCGAAGCAGTCGACCACGCCCGACGGCGGATCGGACCGGAACCGCTCGGACGCGTCGGCCGCCTCCTCCCAGGAGGGCGCGGCCGGCACGTCGAGCGACAACTCGGCGGGGTGTGCCGCGGCGAGGGGACGCTCCGCCTCGCCCAGCCGAACGCCCCCTTCCACCGTCTCCGCGACCGGCAGGGCCACGCCGACGGGCGCCGGTCCACGGAAGTCCACCCGTGCCGTCCGCACGTCCAGGCGCTGCGCGAGCGCGCCGGCGACGTAGCCGCCGAAGGCGACCCCGGGGTAGCCGACGTACAGCTCCGGCACCACGATCGCGTCACTTCTCGTCATGATCCCCACTTCACCACACGCCGGGGACCGTGCTCCTCCGACGGGGCCGCACCTCGTACGGACCCGGCCTCGTCGGCAGTGACCTCGTGGGGTGTGCCGGGCCTCGTGCTAGCTCGTCCACCGGTGGGCGACGTCGACCACGACACGGTCGTCCAACCGGAGCACGCGGAACGGCAGTCGGGCCCGGACGCCGAGGCCGACCTGGGTCTGGCCCTCGAAGGTGCCGCCGAAGCGGGTGTCCCGGAAGGTGCTGTAGCCGCTGACGTCGACGCCGGGCAGACGCTTGCCCACCACGCCCGGGTACGTCGGCTCGCCGGCCTCCAGGTCGTAGCTCCACGCGCCGATGCGGATGTCGAGGATCGCTCCGCCCTTGACGGGTATGTACTGGCCGCCCCCGTCCGTGTAGAGCCGCTCCACGTACTGGACGTGGTAGCTGATCCGGCCGCCGCCGGGTACGTCGAACACCATGCGGTCGTAGCACGCGTGCCGTCCGGTCCTGATGTCCCGCAGGTGGTCGGCGCCCACCGCGGCGCCGCCCTTGGCGCCGCTGCCCCAGCCCGTCGGGCAGGCCGCCACGGCGCGCGTGGTCTGTGTCCCGGTCTCGGCACCCGCGGTGCCGGCCGCCGTCCCCAGCGTGGTGCCCGCGAGCACGAGCACGGCCGCTGCCGCTCCGATACGTCGCATGTCGTACCCCTTGATCATGTTTTGCGGTGTAGCTCTGGTGCCGAGTGAGACGGCTGGGTGCGCGGGATGGTTGCACGCCGGACGAGGACGGAACCGGAGATCTTGCCGGTACGCGTCGCGGCGTGGCGGAGTCAGGGGCCTGTGGCGGGTACGGCCGTGCCCAGCAGGGCTTTCGTCGCCGCGTGCCGAGGAGCCGCGAAGACATCGGCGGTGGGTCCGGATTCGACCGCCCGGCCCGCCTCCAGCACGGTGACGGTGCTCGTGCGGTCGGCGATGAGCGGCAGGTCGTGGCTGATGAGGACGAGGGTGGTGCCGTCCCGTTCGCGGAGGTCCGTCAGCAGGTCCATGATGGCGCGCCCCGTGTCGGTGTCGAGTGCGGAGGTGACCTCGTCGCAGATCAGGACGTCGGGTTCGGCGGCCAGGGCGCGGGCCACCGCGACCCGCTGCCGCTGCCCGCCCGACAGTTCGTGGGGGTAGCGGTCGGCGAAGGCGGGCGGCAGGCCGACCTGTTCGAGGAGGTGCTCCACGCGCTCCGCGGTCTCCCCGGCCGGGCAGCGGCGGTGCAGTCGCAGCGGACGCCCCACGGCGTCGCCGACGCGGCGGCTGGGGTTCAGCGCGCCGAGCGGGTTCTGGGTGACGAGTTGCAGTCGGCGTCGCTGTTCTCGGGTGCGTCCGCGCAGGCCCGTGCTCAGGGCGGTTCCGGCCAGGTGGACGGTGCCGGAGGTGCCGCGCTGGAGTCCTACGACGGTACGGACCAGGGTGGTCTTGCCCGAGCCGGAGACTCCCACGATGCCGACCGCGGCGCCGGGGGCGACGGTGAGGTCGACGCCGGTGAGCGCGGGCGTTCCGCGGAACGACACGTGCAGGTTCCGTACGTCGAGGGCCGGACGGGCCGGACGGGCCGCGGAGCTCGGCGGGGCAGGGGCGGTGCGGGTCGTGAGCACGGGCGCGGGCACGGGCACGGGCACGGGCAGGGGGCTCGACGGGCGTGATCGCGTGCCGAGTTCCACGATGTCGTCCGCGAAGCGCTCGACCACGGCGGGGTCGTGGCAGGAGAGGATCACGGCCAGGTGGTGCTCGCGGGCGAGTTGGCGCAGCAACTCGGCTATCTCGTCGCGCAGTTCGGGGTGGAGGCCGGCGGTGGGCTCGTCCAGGAGGAGGACGTCGGGGCGGCGGGCCAGGGCGCGGGCGAGGGCCACGCGGCGCTGTTGTCCGCCGGAGAGGGCGCCGGGGCGGCGGGTGGCCAGGCGGCCGTCGTCCGGAAGGCGGACCTCGGCGAGGAGTGCGGCCACCGCCTTCGGGTCGCGGTCGACGGCGAGTTCGCGGACCAGGGTGCGTACGCACATCCGGGGGTTGAGTCCGGAGCCGGGGTCCTGGCCGACGTGGGCGAGGCGGGTGCCGCGCAGGGTGCGCAGTTCCCGGTCGGTGAGGGCGAAGACATCGTGGCCGAGGACGTCGACCCGTCCCGACGTGCGGGTGGTGCCCGGCGGGAGGAGGCCGGTGAGGGCGCGCAGCAGGGTGGTCTTGCCCGCGCCGGAGGGTCCGGTGAGGGCGACGAGACGGCCGGGGCGGGCGGTCAGGGACGCCTCTCTCAGCAGGTGTCGGCCGTCGGGTGCGGTGACGGTGAGGCCGCTGACGCGGACCGCCGGGGAATCGTCACGGGCGTCGTGGCGGGGAGGGTTCTCCGCTTTCGCGTACCGGTCGCGGTCGTGGCTCACAGGACGGTCACCGCCTTCCGGCCGGTCTGGGGGGCGAGGGCGGCGGCCGCGAGGTTGACGCCGAGGGCGAGCAGGCCGATGGCGATGCTGGGGGCGACGACGGACCAGGGGTTGAGGAGGAGGCCGGAGGAGTTCTCGCGGATCATCAGCGCCCAGTCGGCGGCGGGTGGCTGGGGGCCGACCTGGAGGAAGCCGGCGGTGGCGACGAGGTAGACGGCGGCGACGAAGCGCAGGCCGAACAGGGCCAGCAGCGTGGCGCGCAGGTTGGGCAGGATCTCGCGGACGACCAGGTACCAGAGGCGTTCGCCGCCGGCGGCCGCCGCCTCGACGTACCCGGCCTCGGCGATGGGGGTGGCCGCGCTCGCCGTGAGCCGGACGGCGTAGGGCACGCCGAGGACGACGGCGGCGGCGATGACGGCGAGACGGCCGCCGTCGGGCCAGGACAGGGTGACGAGGAGGATGCCGAGCACGGCCGGGAGCAGCATCAGGACGTCGGCGGTGCGTTCCACGAGGCGTCCGACGAGGGGACGTACGGCTCCGATCGCGCCGAGCACCGCGGCCGTGCCGGTGACGAGGAGGGCGACGAGGAGGGAGGAGAGCACGAGATCGCGGCCGCCGGCGAGCAGGCGGCTGAGGACGTCCCGGCCGAGCTGGTCCCCGCCGAGGAGCGCCGCGGAGTCGGGGGTGGCGTAGGGGGCGGTCACCGGCGTGTCCACGGCGTGCGGGGCGATCCAGGGGCCGACGAGGGCGAGCCCGACGAGGAGCAGGGCGGGGGTGACGCGCAGGGCGGCTCTGAGTGTCACCGTCGGCCTCCCGTCGCGAGGTCCCGGACCAGGTCGGCCAGGAGAAGGACGGCGGTGATGACGGCGCCGGAGAGCGCCGTGACGCCGGCGATGACCGGGCTGTCGCGGTCGCTGACGGCGGAGGCCAGGACGGAGCCGATCCCGGGGTGGTTGAAGATGGTCTCGACCACGACCGCGCCGCCCAGCAGCATGCCGGTGGAGGTGGCCAGGCCCGCGGCGATGGCGGGCAGGGCGCCGGGGAGTACGTGGTGGGTGAGGACGCGGTGGGGCGGCAGTCCGTCGAGGACGGCCGTCTCCACGTGGGGGGCGCGGGCCTCGTCGGCGAGTGCGGCGCGCACGATGCGTGCGTTCCAGCCGGCCTGCGGGACGGTGAGGGCGAGGGCGGGCAGCACGAGCATGGTCCAGTCGGCGGGGGTTCCGTCGGCGCCGGTGAGGGTGACGGCGGGCAGCCATCCGGTCCACAGGGAGAACACCAGGACCAGGGCGACGGCGACGACGAACTCGGGCAGGGCGAGGACCGCCGTCGCCGTGCCGGAGACGGCACGGTCGAGGCGGCCGCCGGGGCGCAGTGCGGCCCAGCAGCCCGCGGTGAGGGAGACGACCGCGGTGAGCAGCAGGGCGAGTCCGCCGAGGAGCAGGGTGTTGGGGAAGGCGCTGGAGAGCAGGTCGGTGACCTTCTCGCCGCGGGCCGAGGTGCCGAGGTCGCCGGTGGGCAGACCGGTCATCCAGTCCCCGAAGCGTTCGAGCAGCGGGCGGTCCAGGCCGAGCAGCGCACGGCGGGCGGCGAGGTCGGCGGCGCTCTCGCCGCGTTCGGAGGTGGCCGTGGCGGCGTCGCCGGGCAGCAGTTCGACGGTTCCGAAGACGAGGGCGAGGAGCAGCGCGAGCAGGAGGAGGCGTTTCAGCAGGACCGCGCCCACTCGGGCGAGGACCAGGACAGGGGTGCGCGCCGACCGCCCGCCCGGGGTGACCCGGGAGACGGCCGGCGCGGCGGTGTCGGGGGTCAACTGGCCAGCCACGCGCCTTCCAGCTGCACCCTTCCGTACCCGGGCAGGGTCGGCAGCCCGCGCACCTTGGCCCCGGCGAGGTCGATGCCGTCGGCCATGCCCCACAGGAGATAGCCGGAGGCGTCGTACTCGATCTTCTGGACTTCCTTCAGCAGGGCGGTGCGCTCGGCCGGGGCGGCGGTGCCGATCGCCTTCTCGTACGCCGTGTCGAAGGCCTTGTCCTTCCAGCCGGCCTCGTTGGTGCCGCTGTCGGAGACCATGGTCTTGCTGGCGAAGAAGACGACGGAGTCGTTGGTGCCCCAGTAGGTGGTGTAGAGGTCGCCCTTGAGCCAGGTCTTGTCCCAGAAGGTGGCCGATTCCTGCTTGACGACCTTGATCTTGACGCCGGCCTCGCGGACCTGGGTGGCGAAGAGGGTGGCCGACTCGGCGAGTCCGGCGATGTCCTCGGTGGTGTACAGCTCGTAGGTCCTGGAGGTGTCGAACTTCGCCTCCTTCAGCAGGGCCTTGGCCTTGGTGAGGTCGCGGGTGCGTTGCGGCAGGCCCTTGTCGTAGGCGGGGTCACCGGTGCCGAGGACGTCGTTGGCGACGGTGCCGTAGCCGGAGAGCACCTGCTTGACCATGGCCTCGCGGTCGACGGCCAGGCGCAGTGCCTCGCGGACCCTGGGGTCGGCGAAGGGGCCGTCGGCGGTGCGCATGACGAGGGGCATGGCCATGTCGTTGGGGCGGCGGACGGCCTGGACGTCCTTGCGGCTCTCGGCGGTACGGGCGGCGACGGCGCCGACGTTGGAGGCGAGGTCGATCTGGCCGGCGAGCAGGGCGCTCGCCATGGCCTGGGGGCTCTCGAAGATCTTGACCTCGATGGCGTCGAGGTGGACCTCGCCGCCGTACCAGTCGTCGTTGCGGACGAGGCGGGCGTTGCCGCCGCGGAACCAGTCGAGTTTGAACGGGCCGGTGCCGGGGGCCTTGGCCACGTCCTTGTCGGTGGTGCCCTTGGGGATGACGAAGGTCGTGAGGCGTACCAGCAGGGGCAGTTCGGCGTTGGCGTAGTCGGAGACGATGACGACGGTGTCGGTGCCGTCGGCGGTGATGTTCTTCGCCTGGATGCCGGGCAGGCGGGAGGCGCCGGAGGGGGTGGCGCGCAGTCGCTTCAGCGAGAACACGACGTCCTCGGCGGTGACCGGTGTCCCGTCGTGGAAGGTGGCGCCCTTGGCGAGGGTGAACCGCCAGGTCTTCAGATCCTCGGAGGGCTTCCAGCTCGCGGCGAGGCGGGGCTCGGTGTTGGGCTTGGCGCCGGGGACCGTGAGGGTGTCGTAGAGCAGGCTGATGATGAGGTAGTCGCTCTCGTTGGCCTGACTGCCGTGCGGGTCGCGGGTGATGGCCCCGGCCCGGCCGAGCGCTCCGACGCGCAGGGTGCCGCCCTTGCGGGGCTTGGCCGAGTCGCCGGTGGCGGACGCCGTGGGCTTCTCGTCGTCGCCACCGCAGGCGGTGAGCAGGACGCCCGCGCCGACGGCGCCGCCGGCCCAGAGCAGTTGACGTCGCGTCAGGTCCACTTGTCCCTCAATTTCCCGCTGTTGGCTTGATTTGCTTAGCCTTACCTATCTTGTGCGGCGGCTGTATGACAAGGCCACCCCGCATGTGATCTTCATCAACTTAGGCAAGCCTTCCCTGACCATCTAGGGGCTGGCTATGTTTCCGGAGGTCGACCGGAGCCGCACCTGACCCACGTGGCCCACCTCGGGCGGCCTTCTTCGCCATGCCCGCCGACCTTCTTCCACCACCCCACCCGTAGCCCCCTGCACCGCGCCCGCACACGCATTCCGCACCGGAACGGACGGACCCCCATGCCCACGGGTAGCACTCCCGTACGTCTGCTCGACCGCGACTCGGCGGCAGAACTGACCGCCGCCGCGCATGCCCTCCTCGCCGCACATGACGGCGATTCCACCCACCCCGGCCTGCTGGCCCAAGTCCCCGCCGTCGCGGCCTCGTTGAGCGGACCGATCCGCCACGCCTGCCGCCCCGTCGAGACCGCCGACGGACTGTTCGTCCTGCGCGGCCTGCACGTCGACGACGACGCGGTGGGCCCCACCCCGGACCACTGGTCCACCGCCGGGAACGCCGGCGCCGTCCACGACGTGGTCCTGCTCCTGCTGTCGACCGTGATGGGCACCCCCATCGCCTGGGAGGGGCAGCAGGACGGCCGCTTCGTGCACAACATCGTGCCGAGCCCCGGCCACGAGGAGGAGCAGACCGGCGCCAGCAGCAGCGTGCTGCTCAGCCCGCACACCGAGGACGCCTTCCACCCGGGCCGCGCCCATCTGCTGATCCTCGGCTGCATGCGCAACCCCGACTCCGTCGCCACCACGGCCGCCGGCATCAGGAACGTCGAACTCTCCGACGCCGACGTGGAGTTGCTCAGCCGCCCGGTGCTGCCGATCCTCCCCGACGACGCCTACGAGGAGGCCCAGGCGTACCAGGGCGACCCGCCGCCCGTGCCCACCCTGTGGCAGTCGCGGGAGGGCCTGACCCTGCGCTTCGACCCGGCGTACACCCCGCTGGACCAGGCGCCCGACGACCACCGCGCGGCCTACGCCCGCCTGGAGGACGAACTCGCCCGCGTCAGCGTGGCCGTCAGCCTGGAGCCCGGCGAGGTCCTGGTCGTGGACAACGACCTGGTGGTGCACGGGCGGGTTCCCTTCAAGGCCCGCTACGACGGCACGGACCGCTGGCTGAAACGTTCCTCCGTACGCACGAAGGGGCGCCGGACGCGACCGCCCGCCGAGGAGTCCGAGCACGGCTACGGACAGGCCGCCGTGGAGGCCCACGCATGACCGGCACCGACAGCACCGGAGGACCCGCGATGACGCCCGACGACACGACCCTGCGCATCCTCAGCACCAGCGACGTGGCCGGAATCGACATCTCCCTCGCCGACGTCGTGTCCGTGGTGGAACAGGCCTACCGCACCCTCGCCGACGGACAGTCCGACAACCCCCGCAAGCTCACCGTCAAGCCGCAGGACGGCCACTCGGTGGCGTACGCGATGCTCGGCCGCGACGGCGTGCGCGGCGTGGTCGCGGTGAAGACCTCCTACAAGCACGGGCTGCACGAGGACCGCGACAAGCAGCACTACTACACGACGCTGACGCTGTACGACGACGAGAGCGGGCTGCCGGTCGCGATGCTGGACTGCGGCCGGGTGGGCGCCCTGCGCACCCCGGCGGTCTCCGCGCTGCTGGCCCGCGAACTGGCCGTCCCAGGCGCCCGCAGCGCGCTGGTCATCGGTACCGGCACCCAGGGGCGGCTCGCCCTGCCGTTCCTGCTGACCACCCTGCCCGGCCTGGAGCGGCTGATGCTGTCCGGGACGCACCCGGACGGCATCCGGGCGGTGCGCGAGCAGCTGCGCGCGCACTTCCCCGACCGTGAGCTGGAGGTCGTGACGGATCTGCGGGCGGCGGCCGCGGACGCCGACATCGTGCTGGCCACCGCCGGCCCCAACACCCCCGCCTCCGTGGACGCCGAGTGGCTCAAGCCCGCGGCCCTGTCCGTCCTCATCGGCTACGGCATCGCACCCTCGACCCTGCACCGCGCCGACCGGGTGATCGCCACCAGCGCCGCGCAGATGCGGGTCACCGGCGTGGACATGGCCGACGCCGACGGACGACTCCCCGAGGTGGACGCCGAGTTCCCCGAGGTGCTCGCCGGCCGCGCCGAGGGCCGCACCGACGCCGGGCAGCGGATCTTCGCGTACAACAGCGGGCTCGTCGTCACCGACATCGCCCTCGGCCACCGGTTCGCCCAACTGGCCCTCGCCCAGGGCCTGGGCACGGCGGTGCCCCTGTGGAAATGACGACGGCACTCCCCTCGCACACCACGCCCGAGGTGCGAGCCCTGCTCGGCGACGCACTGCTGCACGAGCTGAGCCACGGTCTGCGCGGCCCGTTCCACGTGCTGCTGGCGGAACGGTTCGACGCCAACGCGGCCGCCTTCCGCCGGGCGTTCGCCGAGGCGGGCGTGGACGGCCGGGTGTACTTCGCGAAGAAGGCCAACAAGGCGGCCGTCTACGCCGAGCGGGCCGCCGTGGCCGGACTGGGCGTCGACGTGGCGAGCCAGGGCGAGCTGCGCGAGGCCCTGGCCGCCGGAGTGCGCGGCGAGGACCTGGTGGTGACCGGCCCCGCCAAGGCGGACGGCCTGCTGCGTGTGGCCGTGCTCCAGGGCGCCCTGATCGCGGTGGACGCGCTCGACGAACTCGACCGGCTCCTGTCACTCGCGGAGCAACTCGGCCGCACCGCACGGGTGCTGCTGCGCAGGCTGCCCCCTCGGCAGCCGCACAGCCGCTTCGGTCTGGACGACGGCGAGCTGGAGCCGGCCCTGCGGCGGTGTGTCACCGGCCCCGCCGACATGGAGGGCTTCAGCTTCCATCTCTCCGGCTACGACACCCGCCAGCGCGCCGATCTGGCGGCCGAGTCGATCGGGCTGTGCGTGCGGGCCCGCGCACTCGGGCTGCGCGCGGACCGGATCAGCATCGGCGGCGGCTTCGCCGTGGACTACGTCGGTGCCGAGCAGTGGCGGCGGTTCGAGGAGAGCCGGCGTCCCGAGCACTTCCACGCCGAGAAGTCCTTCGGTGGCTTCTACCCGTACCACTCCCCCGTCGCCGGCGCCGACGCCCTGCGGACGATCCTGGCGACCGCCCCGGCCGGTGCGGACGAGGGCACCACCCTCGCCGGGCTGCTGCGGGCGGCCGGTGTCACCCTGCTCGTCGAGCCGGGCCGGGCCCTGCTGGACCAGGCCGGATTCACCGTGTTCCGGATCCAGGGCGTCAAGGAGCGCGACGGCTACGCGCTCCTCACCGTCGACGGCAGCAGCCTCAGCCTCTCGGAGCAGTGGTTCGACAGCGAGTTCCTGCCCGATCCGGTGCTGGTGCCGGCGGGTTCCGGTCCGACGGCCGACGCGGGCCCGTACCCGGCCTGCGTGGGGGCGGCGACCTGCCTGGAGTCGGACATGCTGACCTGGCGGAAGATCCCGTTCCCCGTGCGGCCGGCCACCGGTGACCTGCTCGTGTACCTCAACACGGCCGGATACCAGATGGACTCCAACGAGTCGCCGTTCCACGACCTCCCGCTGCCCCCGAAGGTCGTCGTCGAGCCCTCGGCCTCCCCCTTCCGCTGGCGCCTCGACCGCCACCCCCACTGAGAACGCCCCAGGAGCCCTCCATGGACGACCCCCTGTACCGGCCGCCCGTCGTGCGGCAGGTCTCCGAACTCATCGGCGCCACGCCGCTGTTCGAGCTGGCCCGCACCGAGAGCGACACCCGGCTGCTGCTGAAGCTGGAACAGTTCAACCCGACCGGCACCGCCAAGATACGCATGGCCCGGCAGATGGTCATCGACGCCGAGGAACGCGGTCTGCTGCGCCCCGGCGGCCGGATCGTCGAGTCGACCTCCGGCAACACCGGGCTGGGCCTGGCCGTCGTGGCCGCCGAGCGCGGCTACACCTTCACCGCCGTCGTCGACCACCACGCCGCCGTGGACAAGCTGCGCGCGATGAAGGCACTCGGCGCGGAGCTGGTGTACGTCGCCGAGGAGGGCGACGGGGACCTGGCCACCGCCGCCCGCGAGGAGTTCGCGGAGAAGCTGGCCGCCGAGTCCGACAACGCCTACTTCACCGAGCAGCACAACAACATGGCCAACGGAGTGGGCTACCACCCGGTGGCGCGGGAACTCCACGCCGCGCTGGACGGCCGTATCGACATCCTCATCGGGGCGGTCGGCACCGGCGGCGGACTGTTCGGGACCGGGGGCCCGCTGCGGCAGACCGTGCCCGGGCTGCGGATCGTCGGCGTGGAGCCGAAGGGCTCGATCGCGTTCGGGCCGCCCGCGCACGACTACCACCAGTCGGGCACCGGCACACCCGAGGGCGCCACGATCGGCGCGATGGTCGACTACTCGCTGCTGGACGAGGGCGTGAAGGTCGGCGACATCGAGGCGTTCGCCACCGCGCGGGCCGTCGCGCGACGCACCGGACTGCTCCTCGGCGGCTCGGCGGGCGGCGTCGTGCACGCGGCCCTGACCCGGCTGTCCGTGCTGCCGCCCGGCACGACTATGGTCGCGTTGATCAACGACGGCGGGGAGAAGTACATGGACACCGTCTTCGACGACGACTGGATGGCCGCCCGTGCTCTCCTCTCCCCCCAGGTGGAGCGGGAGATCGACGAGCTGCTGACCAAGCTCCGCCGCACCCCTTCACCCGAACCCCCGCAGGAAACCGCCTGATGCCACCCGCCCTGACCCGTCTCCTCACCGACAGCCGCGCCCTGGCGACCCTCGCCGTCCCGCTCGCGCTCACCCAGCTCGCCCAGGTCGCGCTCACCACCACCGACACGATCATGATGGGCCTGCTCGGCACCGAGGCGCTGGCCGCCGGCGGTCTCGCGCTGGTCATCTTCAACCAGCTGCGGACCATGGGGGTCGGCCTGGTGACCGCCGTCGGCAACCAGGTCGCCGCGGCGGACGCGCGCACCGAGTCCCAGGGCACGGAGGGGGGCGCCGGCGCGGCGGAAGCCGCTCACGAGGAGGTCCGGGACCTGGTCCGGGCCAGCCTGCTGCTGTCCACGCTCGCGGGACTCGCGGGCGCGCTGCTGATGGTGGGGATCGGGCACGCCGTGGTCCACCTCGGCCAGGACCCGGACGTCGTCGACGCGGCGAAGCCCGTCCTGTACGCGTTGGCGCCCGGACTGCTGCCCTGCCTGTGGTTCCAGGCGATACGGCAGTTCACCGTCGGCATGCGCCGCCCGCAGGCGCTGCTGCGCATCACCATCGCCTCGATCGCCGTCAACGCCGGGCTCAACTGGGTCTTCATCCACGGCACTTGGGGCCTGCCGAAGCTGGGCCTGCCGGGCATCGGACTCGCCACGACCTCCGTGTACGTGCTGTCGTTCCTGGCGCTGTACCTCTCCGCCCGGCGCGATCCCCGGCTGGCGCCGGTGCTGTCGCTGAGCATCTGGAAGACCCGCCCGGCCACCCTGCGCCGCCTCACCGGGCTGGGCGCGCCGATCGCCGCCACCTACGGCTCCGAGGCCGGGTTCTTCTCCGTCGTCGCCCTGCTGGTGGGCAGTTTCGGCACGGCCGCGCTGGCCGCGCACACCGCCGTCAACCAGCTTGTCTACATCGTCTTCCAGATCGCCGTCGGCCTCTCCCACGCCGCGTCGCTCGGGGTCAGCCGTGAACTGGCGCTCGGCAACACGGCCGCCGCCCAGCGGCTGAAGTCCACGGCTCTGGCGTGCGCGGCCGCCGTCATGGCGGTCGTGGCGCTCCTGTACGCCGCTGTGCCGGGCCTGGTGCTGGCCCCGTTCTTCGAGGGCGAGAGCCGCACGGCCACCGACCTCGCGACGAGCCTTCTCCTGATCGCCGCGGTGATGCAGTTCTTCGACTGTGCGCAGAACATCGGCGTCGGCCTCCTGCGCGGCCTCGACGACACCAAGGGCGGCTTCCGCATCACGCTGGTCGGCTACTGGCTCGTCGGCCTCCCCGCCGCCCTGCTCCTCGGCTTCACCACGGGCTGGGACACGACAGGAATCTGGCTGGGCCTCCTCACCGGCCTCGCCACCACCGCGCTCCTCCTCCTCCGCCGCTTCAACAGGGGCGTACGCCAGCGGAACACGACGGCGGCGATGGCGGCGCCCTGAGGCCGCGACCCGTGACCGGGCGCGGTGCAAGGTGTCGTCCTTGTCAATCCTCGTGCGTCACACCGAGGTCGTGGCGCATGGCGGTTCTCATCTGCCGGAGCATGTCCCAGACCTCGTACTGCGCCCGGGCCGCGGTCTCCATCGTCTCCCCTGGTTCGGGAGCACCACGTTCGAGGCGCTTCACCTGGCCGTAGGCCTTGTTCAGGGCTTGGTTGACGGCGCTCGCCCGCATGAGGACCTCTTCGGGGGCGATCATCTGCGCCTCGGAGTAACGATCGCGATGCGCGTTCTTCGCTTCGTCGAGTACATCTCGGTCGTCGTCCTTCACGCCACCTTCTTTCATGGCGTGCAGGTGTCCGTTGAGTGCGGTGGTGAACTGCCGTGCTTCTCGGTTGAGTTGCACATAGCAGTCACGTCGCAGTGAACGGTTCTCGCGCATCTCCTCGTGGTCCCGAACGAGCTCTATCTCCCGGCGCTTCACCCGTTCGGAGCCCCGCTGGGTGAGCAGTGCCCCTCCCAAGGTTCCTGCCACGCCTGCCACCGCGATGACCACCGAGCTGAGATCCACCGACGCATCCTCGTGAGACTGTTCGGCCTCGTGCCTGCCGCACATGGCCCGGACCGCCCAGTCTGCCGCTCCGCGACGCGCCTCGGCCGTGCGCTTCTGCAGACGGTCGGTGTCGCCGTGGGCACAGACGGGCGGAGGCGGCCTGAGGTCACGCCTCCCGTGGTGTCGGGGCGGGCCGTTCCCCCGAGCCTCGGATGATGAGGCGGGTGGGGACCGTGATGGTGCGGGCTCGGGTGCGGTCGCCGTCGAGGCGGGCCAGGGCTGTGGTCGCGGCGGTTCTGCCGAGTTCCTCGGGGTTCTGGGCGACCACGGTCAGGGCCGGTTCGAGGGCGTCGGCGAGGGCCACGTCGTCGAAGGCGACGACCGCCACGTCCTTGCGTCCGGTGCGGGCGAGTTCGGTCACTATCCCCAGGGCGACGATGTTGTTGCCGGCGAACAGGGCGGTGGGCGGATCGGCCAGGCCCAGGAGTTGGGACGTGGCGACGGAGGCACCGCGCTGGTCGTGGGCGTTGGTGATCAGGGCGCGGTCGGCGGGGAGGCCCGCTTCCTGGAGGGCCGAGCGGTAGCCGGCCAGACGCTCGCGGCGGGTGTAGAGCTTGGTGGGGAGGTCACCGATGAAGCCGATGCGGCGGTGGCCGTGGGCGATCAGGTGGGCGACGCCGTCGTGGGCGCCCGTGCGGTTGGTGCTGACGACGTGGTCCGTGGCCAGGGCCGCCCCGGGGCGGTCGAGGAAGACGACGGGCAGCCCGGCGGCGCGGTGCGGCTTGAGGTGGGAGTGGTCGGCGCCGACGGACGGCACGACCATGAGGATGCTGATGCGGCGGGCCAGGAACTTGTCCGTCAGGGCGCGTTCACGACCCGGGTCGTCGGCGCTGGAACCCATCAGCAGGGTCAGGCCCCGGTCCCGGACGGTGTCCTCGATGCTGCTGGCCACGGCCCCGAAGAAGGGGTTGCCGAGGTCGGGGATGACCAGTCCGACGGTGGTGTCGGGGCCCCCGACCCGGATGTTGCGGGCCATGAGGTTCGGCTGGAAGCCCAGCTTGGCCACCGCGGCCATCACCTGTTCCCGGGTCTGGGCGGAGGCCGGTCCGTCCTCGTTGAGCACACGGGAGACGGTCTTGGCGCTGACGCCCACTTCGCGGGCGACGTCGGCCAGGGTGGGGCGGCGGTTCGCTGCCATGGTGGAACGGTCTCCCTGCGCTCGTCGGTTCCGGCCGCGGCCTTCGGCCGGAACCCGTGAGTGTCTCGAATCGTGGCGGCGTCAGTCGGCCTGGACGCCCGCGGCCTTCGCCGCCGCGGAATCCGCTACGACAGTATCCCCGGCCTCGTCGACGGTGAGCGCACCAGTCATGATGGCGACGACCTCGGCCATGGAGTAGTCGGAGGGCTTGATCACGGCGGCCCGCCTGCCGAGGCGGTGGACGTGGATCCGGTCGGCGATCTCGAAGACGTGCGGCATGTTGTGGCTGATGAGGACGACCGGCAGACCCTTGTCGCGGACCCGGCGGATGAGGTCGAGGACCTGACCGGACTCCTTCACACCGAGGGCGGCGGTGGGTTCGTCCATCACGACGACCGAGCGGGCCCAGGCCACCGAGCGGGCGACCGCGACGGCCTGGCGCTGTCCGCCGGACAGGGTCTCGACCGACTGGGTCAGCGAACGCAGACCGATCTTCAGGTCGGCCATGTGCTCGGCGGCCTCGTCGCGCATGCGCTTCTTGTCGAGCATGCGGAAGACGCTGCCGAGGACGCCGGGCCGGCGCAGTTCGCGTCCGAGGAACATGTTGGAGGCGATGTCCATGGAGGCGGCCACGGCGAGGTCCTGATAGACCGTCTCGATGCCGTGGGCGCGGGCGCTCTGCGGCCCGGAGAAGGTGATCGGCTCGCCGTTGAGCCGGATCTCGCCCGCATCGGGGGTGACCGCGCCGGTGAGGGCCTTGATCAGGCTGGTCTTGCCCGCTCCGTTGTCACCGATGACGGCGAGGACCTCACCCGGCAGCAGGTCGAAGTCGGCGCCGTCGATGGCGGTGACGTGGCCGTAGCGCTTGACCAGGCCGCGGGCCTGCAGAACGGGCGTGACGGTGCTGGTGGCGGTCATCGTGCCTTCTTCCGGGAGATCTGGTCGACGGTCACCGCGAGGATCACCAGGACGCCGGTGATCAGGGTCTGGTAGATGGAGGCGACGCCCATCAGCTGCAGACCGTTGCGGAACACACCGACGATGAGGACGCCGATGAAGGTGCCGAGCACCGAGCCGCGGCCTCCGAAGAGGCTGGTGCCGCCGAGGACCACGGCGGTGATGCTGTCGAGGTTGTCGGTCTGTCCGGCCTGCGGGTCGCCGACGCCGGTGCGGGAGATGAGCAGCAGGGCGGCGATGCCGTACAGGATGCCGGCCACGGTGTAGACGCCGATGGTGAGCCGGCCCGTGCGGATGCCGTTCAGGCGCGCCGCTTCGGGGCTGTTGCCCAGGGCGTAGACGTGACGGCCCCAGCCGGTGCTGCTCAACGCGTAGGCGAGCAGCAGGAACAGGGCGATGGTGACCAGGGAGCCGTAGGTGATGTCGGTCTTGCCGAGCGGGAAGGTCTGCCCGAGGGCCGTCAGCGGGCCGGGCAGGTTGGTGACGGTCTGCTCCTCGGAGTAGATGTGGGTCAGGGCGAACGCCACGTTGAGCATGCCGAGGGTGACGATGAACGGCGGCAACGGGATCTTCTGCACCAGCAGCCCGTTGAGCAGTCCGAAGCCGCCGCAGACGACCAGGCCCAGGGCGATGGCGGCGAGCGGGGGCAGGGAGCCCTCGGCGGCCATCTTGGCGATCATGATGCTGCCGAACGCCATCACGGCACCGCACGACAGGTCGATGCCCGCCGTGAGAATGATCAGGGTCTGTCCGATGGCGAGGGTGCCGACGACCATGACCTGCTGCACGATCAGCGAGAAGTTCCCGCCGGTGAGGAACTGGTCGGACGAGAGGGAGAAGAAGGCGCAGGCCAGGAGCAGGGCGACCAGGGGGCCGGTGGTCGGTGCCGTGAGCAGCCGGCGGGCCGGGTGCGGTGCTTTGAGCTCGGCGTACGGCGAGGACGTGCCCGGAGGTGTGGTCGTGGCAGTCATGCGAAGTCCTTGTCGGAAGACAGAGGTCGTCGCCCGCGCTGATCGGGGAGACCGGCGGACAGGAGGACGGGCGGGCGGCCGCCCCGGTCGGAGGGAGGGGCGGCCGCCCCGCTGAACGTGAGGCCCGGTGGTGCGGCCTCGGGGGCGGCTCAGCCCCAGCAGTTCTCCAGGCCGTAGACGGTGTCCTTGGAGGTGACCCCGTCCTGCGGCTTGTCGGTGATCAGGGTGACGCCCGTGTCGGTGTAACCCGACGCCTTCTTGCCGTCCTTGGCGTACGTGACGACGGCCTTGACGCCCTCGGCGGCCATCTTCAGCGGGTACTGCTGCGAGGTCGCGGCGATCTTGCCGTCCTTGACGGCCTGGGTGCCGGTGCAGCCGCCGTCGACGGAGACGATCAGGACGTCCTTCTCGCGGCCCTTGGCCTTGAGCGCGGTGTACGCGCCCAGCGCGGCCGGCTCGTTGATCGTGTAGACGACGTTGATGTCCGGCTCCTTCTGGAGGCAGTTCTCCATCGCCGTCTGGCCCTTGGCCTGGTCGCCGCCGGTGTCCTGGGCACAGGCGACGTCCTTGTCGGTGGCGCCGAAGCCCTTGAGGAATCCGTCGTGCCGCTGGACGCCGACGGAGACACCCGGTGCGAGGTCGAGGGCGGCTATCTTCGCGGTCTTGCCCTTCATGGCGGCCTTGGCGTACTCGCCGATCAGCTCGCCCGCCTTGAGGTTGTCGGTGGCGAACAGGGCGTCGACGGCGCTCTCGGGCTCGGTGGGGGTGTCCAGGGCGATCACGAGGACACCCTTGGCCTTGGCCTTCTCGATGGCGGGCACGATGGCCTTGGAGTCGCTCGGGGTGATCAGGATGCCCTTCACACCGGCGGCCACCATGTTCTCGATGGCGGTGACCTGACCGGCGTTGTCACCGTCGAACTTGCCGGCCGCCGTCATCAGCTTGACGCCCTCGGCGTCCGCGGCCTTCTCGGCACCTTCCTTCATCTTCACGAAGAACGGGTTGGTGTCGGTCTTGGTGATCAGACCGACCTTGACCTCGCCCGAACCCGAATCCGAGCCGGTGGAGGTGGAGCCCGAGCCGGATCCGCAGGCCGTCAGGGTGAGGGCCGCGACGCCCGCGACGGCGGCGGTTCTGATGAGGGAGGAGGACAGGCGAGTGGTGCGAGACATGTTCGACTCCTGTGGGATAGCGGACGGCCCGGGATCAGGTTCGGTGCGTACCGTCCGGGGTGTCATCGTTGACTTATGTCATCGTTGACACTGCCTGGCGAGGATGATGGACTCCGTCTCCCGGAAACGTCAATGCCCTGCACTCGTCACAAATCGGCAACGTAGGCGCCCGTCGCCCCCGCAGCCGTCCGGCAGGGGTGCCGGGGAGCGTCCGGTAGGCCCGTCGTTCGTCAGAGAAGAGCAGCTCATGAGCCCGCGTCAGATCACCGTTCTGGGAGAGTGCGTCGCGGACGCCTTCACCGAACCCTCCAGCGCCTCGAACGAACTCGCCCTGCGCGTCCTGCCGGGCGGCGGCCCCGCGAACACGGCCGTGGCCCTGGCCCGGCTGGGGACCCCGGCCCGTTTCCTCGCCCGGTTGTCCGGCGATGTGTTCGGCCGCCTGTTCCGGGCCCATCTGGAGGCGTCCGGGGTGGACCTGTCGAGTGCCGTCCAAGCCGCCGAACCCAGCACCCTGGCCGTGGCGGAACTGGACGCCCAGGGACAGGCCGCGTTCTCCTTCCACGCCCAGAACACGGCCGACTGGCAGTGGACGGCCGCGGAGCTGGCCCGGGTGGACCTGTCCGCCACCGCCTGTCTGCACACCGGGTCACTGGCCCTGGTACGGGAACCCGGCGCCGCGGCGGTGGAGGAATTCCTGGCGGCGGCCGCCCCCGCCGCGACCATCAGCATCGACCCCAACGTCCGCCCGCTGCTCGTGCGTCCCGAGGTCTACCGGGCCCGGCTGGCCCACTGGTGCACCCTCACCGATGTGCTGCGGCTGAGCGAGGACGACCTGGAACTGCTCCTGCCGGGCACCCCGCCCGAGCAGGCATGCGACATCTGGCACGCGGCCGGCGCCCGGCTCGTCGTGATCACGCGCGGCGCCGACGGCGTACTGGCCTCGCTCGACGGCGAGCGCGTGCGGGTGTCCGCCGTGCGGACCTCCGTCGCCGACACCGTCGGAGCGGGCGACTCCTTCACCGCCGGGCTGCTGCACCACCTCGGCACCCGCGGTCTCCTCGGCGGCCGACTCACGCGGCTCGGTCTCGACGACGTGGCGGAGGCGTGCCGCTTCGCCGTCCGGGTCGCGGCCCTGACCTGCTCGGTCGTGGGCCCCAACCCCCCGTGGGAGAGCCAGCTGGCGCAGCTCACCACGGCCGACCTCGTCTGACGTACGGCCGCGCCGACCACGCGGCGGCGCGGTCGGACGGTTGACGCACCGGCCGGAGTCACCCCATCATCGGCCCACGCGATGTCATCGTTGACATGAGTCGGCGACGACATCCGGTCGGCGTCGACGACGACGGCTCCGGGAGGACGTCGCGCCGCCCGTGACCGGCCCGCCGAACCGACCCCCGACCCCGGAGGCACCGCACCGTGAACAAGACCCTGCTCGCCGAGTTCACCGCCCGCGAGGGCACGGAGGACGAGGTCACCCGCCTGATCGTGGAGTACGCCGAGAAGGTGCGCCAGGAGGACGGCAACCTCGCCTTCGACGTCTACACCAAGGCGTCCCACCCCCGCGCCTTCTGGATCTTCGAGGTGTACCGGGACGAGGACGCCTTCCGGGCCCACATCGAGGCCCCGTACGGCGGCCCGTTCAACGCGGCGCTCACCCCGCTGATCGAGGAGGACGCCTCGGTACTGACCTTCCTCGACCCCGTGACCCCGTGATCCCGTGATCTGACGCGGCCCCTCGCTCCCGTCGGCCTGCAGCGCGACACCGCGACACCGACGGGCCCGCCCCGGACCCGAAGTCCGGGGCTGCCCGTCCGGCGTCGTCCTCAGCCGCCGCCACCGCCCGGCACCGCCTCGCGGCGAACGGTGTCCATGCGGCTCGCCGCCACGGCGGGCGGCGACGCGGCGGGCGACGACGCGGCGGGCGACGACGCGGCGGGCGACGTGAACCGCGACGGAGACACCACCGACGCGACGAGATTCTGACGCCGCGTCAGTCGCAGCAGTCGCAGCAGCACTTGCACGGATTGCAGCAGCCGCCACCGCCACCGCACCCGTCGCCCGAGCCGCCACCGGAACCGCCCGAACCGCCGGACCCATGACCGCCGCCGCCCGAACCGCCGGAGTAGCCGCCCGAGTTGCCGCCGCCCGAGCCGCCGGACCAGCCGTCGCCCCCGGAACCGTCACGGCCCGAACCGCCGCCGCGGTTGTCGTTGCCGAACGGGAACTCCCCTTCGTCCGGCCCCTCGTCGTCACAGGTGCAGCAGTTCGAGCACAGGCCGCAGGAGCGGCACAGCCTGCGCCACTGGCCGCACCGCCGGCACTCTCCCTCCCTCGGCCGACCCGACATCGCCCGAGCGCCCTGCGGGGCCGCGTCCGCGAGCACGCCCGCACCGCAGGCCGCGTCCGTGCCGGACCCCACGGCGGGTTCCGTCGCCGGACGGAGTCCCAGCCAGGGCAGCATCCGCAGGCCCCGTCCCTGCGGGCGGTGCCGGTGGTGGCGGTGGCGAGGGTCGAAAGCACGGTCGACGGCACGCTCCAGCTCGCCGCCCAGCAGCGCCCGCACCAGCCGGTCGTCCACGAACTCGGCGTCGCACAGGGCCAGTCGGATGCCACGCACCGCGTCGTCGCACAGGCGGCGCACCTCGGCGCGGTCCGCGCCGGTCACGGCGATCGGGTTCCAGGCACCGGACGCCCGGTCCGCGTCCAGGTCCTCCACCGCGTCCAGCAGATGCGCCAGCCGGCCGAAGAGACGGCCGGCCTCCGCCAGCGGTTCGGCGTTGACGGGCCGGCCGGCGAGTACCGCGGTGTGCGCGAAGGCGGCGGCTGTCGCCGTCTCCGTGGGTTCCGTGACCGTCAGCAGTGAGCCGCCGGGGCCGGTTGCCCGCTCGATCTCCGGCTGGCGGTCGACCGCGGCGAGGAGCACGGCGGTGTCGAAGCCGAGCCGTTCACCGCCCGCGGCGCCCGCACGGTCCCAGCCGTGGGCGATTCTGCGGGCCGCGAGGGTGACCGGGCGGCGCCCCAACAGGCCGTCGCCGTCGGCCACATGGTCACGTATCTTCGCCGCGGCCAGCACCAGCGACACCGTCGCCGCCAGTCGCGCGCCCTCGCCCTGGGCCACGTCCGCCGAGCGCATGCCCCGCAGCGGGCACGGGCCGGCACCCCGCCGCCAGTCGCCGGTGCGCTCCGACTGCGCCTCGGTCAGCACCGAGACGATCAGGCCGTCGTAGTTGGTGGCCACCCGCGCGAACTGGCCGTACTCCCCGCGCAGCGCCAGGCACAGGCCGCACAGATGCGCCATCCACTCGGTTCGCATGCCGTCACCCAGGCGATGCCGGCACGGTCTGATGATTCCGAACACCGAAGTTCTCCCCCGCAGATACAGCCACCCGGACACGGCCGGACACACGGCGCACGGACGTGGGCCGCCCGACCGCCCGACAGGCACGGCCACGCGTGACATCGACGCGCGGCCGACATCCTAAATGGTGGATTCCGTGCGGTGCAGGGCGGAGGCGGGGAGAACGGTCACGGCCGGGCCGAGGCGGACAGCGCGACGAGCGTGGTCACGGCGTCCCGCAGCCCGGAGGGCCGCAGCAGTTCCTCGGGGGTACGGCGGCCCCAGCCGGGCCCGCACAGCAGGACGGGCGACTGCCGGCGTGCGCCGCGGCCCCCCCACCGGGTCGCGGCGGTGTGCTGGGCCAGCGGCAGGCCGGCGGTGCGCCGCGACTGGGCCCACAGGGCGACCGCGGCCGGGCCGATGCGCCGCACGGCTCCGTCCAGCGCGTCGGCCGGGACCGCGCCACCGAGCATCAGCGCCGGTACGCGTGACTCGGCCAGCGCGGCGCTGAGGGCCTCCAGCGGCAGTGTGTGGTGCTCGTCGGGAAGGCAGGCCAGCAGGACGGGCGGGGCGTCCCCCTGCGGCTGCGGCGTGGCGGCGTACAGGTGGCGCAGCGTGGTGGAGATGTGCCAGGACAGCAGGTGCTCGACCTCCACGTACCGGTCGCCGGACGACTCCCACTTGCGGCCGACCGCCCGCAGCGTGGGAGCGATCACTTCCTCCCACGCGACGACGAGCCCGTAGGCGCGCACCACCGTCAGCAGCTGCTCCTGGACGGCGGGCGCGTCCAGCCGGACGGCGGCACGGGCCAGTCCCCGGCATTCCTGCCGTACGTCGCCCAGCGGCAGGGCGGTGGCCGCGTGGGACCCGCCGAACGCTCCGGGCCGCCCGGGCTCCTCGGGCCCGGCCGCTGACGCACCGGCGTCGCGACGCGCGGTGCCCGCCGCGACGGGCGCGTCGGCAGCGTGTCCCCGCGCCCGCCGCATGGCGGCGCGGGCGGCCTCCGCCGGAGGGATGCCGGTGGCCGTCAGCCGGCACATCTCCTGCAGCATCGCCACGTCCTCGGGCGACCAGCGGCGCTGGCGGCCCGCGGCCCGCACGGCGGGGCCCAGCCCGTAGCGGCGGTCCCAGGACCGCAGCGTGGTCGGCGACACTCCCAGCTGGCGCGCGAGGAAGCCCGTCGTCACCCCGTGCGGGAGCGGCTCGCCGACCGGGTCCGGCCCCGGCGCGGCGCGCGGGTCCGGTGCGGTCGACGGGGAGGGGCTGTGCGGCGGAGGGCCGGCGAGTCCCGGCGAGTGCTGTTCCGGCACGGGTTGCCGCCTCCTTCCGCCTGCCGCGCACCCGGGTGGTCCACGCGGCTTCACTTCCGGTGGACGTGCCCGTACGGATGCACACGAGGGCCAGCCCTCGTCACCTCCCTCAGCCGGGGAAGCGTCCCGTGGAGCGCAGGTGCCAGCGCCGCTCCGCATAGGCGAGGTCGTCGCGCCACAGCCGGCCCGCGGCGGCCCGCATCAGCGGCCGCAGCAGCGGGGCCGCCCTGCGCGCCACCGCGAACCCCGGCCGGTCCGACGCCGCCACCACGGCCTCCACCACCGCCGTCCGTGGCCGCCCCAGGTCGTCGGGGGCCAGCGGCGTCGCATGGCTCTCCACCACCGACCCCTGCCCCTCGCCGTCGGTGATGTGCATGACGACCGTGCGCGGCTCGGGCGCGGTGAACACCGCCCGCACCGGTACGACGAGCCGCCCGGCGAGCTTGAACGACACGTCGACGACGAAGGCGTCCTCCTCGCCCGCGGGTACGTCGGCGACGGTCAGGTCGACGAAGGAGTACGGGTGGAACCAGGCGCCGTGCCACGGGTCCAGCCGGTTGGCGACCACGTCCTCCGGCTCACAGGTGCCGATGCCGACGTAGACCGCCGACAGCGACGCGGCGGGGGCCGGCCGCACCGGTACGACGGGGGCGTCGAGCGGCGCCTCGCCGCCCACGTCGTCCAGGCGCACCCACACCAGCACGCCGTCGTCGTGGGCGGGCAGGGGATCCCAGCCGGCGAAGGACGATCCGGGCAGGGCGAGTCCGTGCCAGTGGCAGACGAGGGTGCCGCAGCGCACGGGGCTGTCCTTCAGCGGCGCGCCCAGATGGGGGCAGACTCCGGGACCGGCCACCAGCCGGCCGTCCGCGTCGCGCCACAGCACCACTTCCCGGCCGGCGATAGTGCGGGCCAGGGGCCGGTCCTCGCGGAGGTCCCGGGTCGCGCCGACGACGTACCAGTTGCCCGACGGGCGGGCCTGCGCGCGTTTGAGGGCGTGGGCGATGACGGCCGGGCGGGCCTCGCGCCAGGTGGGCCGCTGCCGTTCCCAGGCCACCGGCTCGCGCCGGAGGGACAGGGGGTACCGTCCACGGTGGACGGGACGTCGGGGGCTCACGCGACCTCCTCGGGCAGCGGGTTCGGTGCGGTGCTCACGCCGGCCCGCAACTGTCCGGCGGCTGGCGGCACGGCCGCCGCCGGAGGCCGTGTCCTGCGGGCCCCGGCCCGCCCTCGCAGCCGGGCCGCCGTCACGCGTACGAGCCCGTCGGCGGCGACCGCCGCACGGCGCCGCCGGGGG
This sequence comes from Streptomyces sp. NPDC057438, assembly GCF_042802995.1. Classification (NCBI taxonomy): domain Bacteria; kingdom Bacillati; phylum Actinomycetota; class Actinomycetes; order Kitasatosporales; family Streptomycetaceae; genus Streptomyces; species Streptomyces sp. NPDC057438. The sequence goes on along the minus strand of NZ_JBHVDD010000020.1, from coordinate 42,883 downwards.
ACCCCGGCCCGTCGGTGCAGCACCGCGTACCCGTCGTCGGCCACGGCGTCCAGGATGCCTCCGTAGAGCACGAACGCGGTACGGATGCACGGCCGGGAGACGGGGTCGAGCATGGCGAGGCCGGGAGCGGCCTCGCGGTAGACGCCGCGGGTGAGGTCCTCGAAGGCCCGCAGCGCCCGGGTGATCCGCCCGTCGTCCCGGCCGGTGCGGCGGCTCCAGGACAGCAGTTCGCGGTCCACGTCGTGCGCCGCCAGCAGGTCGGCGGGCAGGTAGACACGGCCGCGGTCGAGGTCCTCGCCCACGTCGCGCAGGAAGTTGGTCAGCTGGAAGGCGAGCCCCAGGGCGGCCGCGTGCGGGGCGGCCTCCTCGCGCGGGACCACCGTTCCCAGGATCGGCAGCATCTGCAAACCGATGACCGCGGCGGAGCCGTGCGTGTAGGCGCGCAGGGCGTCGTAGGTCGGGTAGTCGGTGACCTCCAGGTCGCTGCGCATGGACGCCATGAAGTCGCTGAAGTGCCGGTGGTCGATGGCGTACCGACGGGCGGTGTCCGCGAGGGCGAGGACGACCGGCTCGGTGCTGTCGCCGTCGCGCAGGCCCTGTTCCAGGCGCTCGTGCAGGAGGCCGAGGTCGGCCGCGCGGCGGTGTCGTGGCAGGTCCGTGTCGAGGGAGTCGACGATGTCGTCGGCCCAGCGGGCGAAGCCGTAGAGCGCGTGCACGGCGGGGCGGCGTTCCACGGGCAGCAGCCGGGTGGCGAGGAAGTAGGTCCTGCCGTGCCGGGCGTTGAGGCGGCGGCAGCACGTGTAGGCGTCGCGCAGGGCCGGCTCGGTGATGCCCGCCGCGTCGAGTTCGCGGGCGGTCATGAGGTGGGTCCTTCCGGTGCGGTCGGCGCGGTGCGCGCGCGCCGGGGTACGGGGGCCGCGTGCCGTCCGGTGATCCGGGCGGCGGCGAGCTTGCCGGACAGCAGGACGGTCGGCACGCCGACGCCCGGTGTGGTGCCGCAGCCGGCGAGTACGGCGTTCGCGGTGCCGCGCACGAGGTTGCGGGGGCGGAACGGGCCGGTCTGCGCGAAGGTGTGGGCGGCCGAGAAGGGGGTGCCCGCGGCGTGCCCCTGGGCGTGCCAGTCGGCCGGGGTGACCAGGGCCTGTTCCTCGACCGCGGCGGCGATGCCGTCGAATCCGCGCCGCTCCAGCTCCCGCAGGACGCTGTCGCGGTAGCGGGGGGCCAGGTCGCCCCAGGCGGCGGCGTCCGGTCCGATGTCGGTGTTCGGGCAGGGGGCCAGGATGTAGTGGAGGTGGTGGCCGGGCGGGGCGAGGGTCGGGTCGGTGGCGGTGGGGCGGGTGATCAGCAGCGACGGGTCGCTCATCAGGCTGCCGGTGCGGGTGAGTTCGTCGAAGGTGCGCCGCCATGCGGCCCCGAACGACAGAGTGTGGTGGGCGAGTTCGGGCCAGGTGCGGTCGGTGCCGGCGTGCAGGACGACCGCCGACGGCGCGTGCCGGATCCGCAGCGGGCGACGCGGGGTGCGTCCGAGGAGGCCGTAGACGGCGGGCAGGTCGGCGGTGAGGACCACGGCGTCGCACGGGATGCGTTCCTGTGCGGTGACCACGGCGGTGACGCGGTCGCCGGAGCGTTCCAGCCGGACGACCTCCTGCCCGAAGCGCAGGTCGGCCCCCGCCCCGGCGGCGGCGTCGGCCATGGCCTGCGGGAGCGCGTGCATGCCGCCGCGGGGGAAGTAGACACCGGCCACCGTGTCCATGTAGGCGATCACGGCGTACGCGGCGAGCGCCCGCGCCGGCGGGACCCCGGCGTACAGGGCCTGGAAGGAGAAGACGCGGCGCAGGCGTTCGTCGCGCAGGTGGCGGCCGATGCCCGCGTCCAGCCGGCCGAAGCCGCCCAGTGCGGCGAGCCGGGCGAGGTCGGGGGTGAGCAGCTGGAAGGGGGAGTCGAAGTTGGTGTCGATGAAGCGTCGCAGCTGTGCCCGGTACAGCTTCTCCAGCCAGCCGCGCAGCCGCCGGTAGCCGGCGGCCTCCTCGGCGCCCGCGAAGCGTTCGACCTCCGCCTCCATGGCGTCGGCGTCGGTGTGCACGTCGATGCCGCTGCCGTCGGCGAACAGGGCCCGGTAGGCCGGGTGCAGGGGAATCAGGTCGACCCGGTCGCGCAGGTTCTCGCCGACCGCGGCGAAGGCCTCGTCCGCCAGGTCCGGCATGGTGAGCACGGTGGGGCCGGTGTCGATGCGGTAGCCGCCGCGCACCAGGCGTCCGGCGCGCCCGCCGGGCGTCGTGTCCCGTTCGACGAGGGTGACCCGGCGGCCCGCGCCGAGCAGGTGCAGGGCGGCTGCCAGGCCGGAGAGTCCGGCACCGACGACCACGACGTGGTCCGTGCGCCCGGGAACGGTCCGGTTCACCGAGCCACCTCCTCGACGGCGCCCGGCAGCAGCGGGACCGGCAGGCCGTCCGCGGGCCCGCGCGCGGCGGAGGGAGGCGCCGGGGGCGGGCTGCCGGCGGTGGTGTGCAGCAGCTCCCGCAGGCGCAGTCGGCCCTCCGTCTCCAGCGGGGCGGAGTCCAGGTGGCGCAGGCCCTGGGCGACCAACCGGTCGATCTTCGCCTCGACGAGGTCGCGCGCGCCAGTGCGGACGAGGACGTCGACGACCTCGGCGAGCCGGCTCTCCGGCAGGTCGGCGTCGCCGAGCGACTCCCGCAGCACGGTCAGGGCATGCCGGTCGCCGGCCGCCTCGGCCCGGGCCTGGGCGACGGCGACCAGATAGGTGGGCTTGCCCGCCCGGATGTCGCCCCCGGTGGGTTTGCCGCTGTGCCGCGGGCCGCCGAAGACGTCGCCGAGGTCGTCCCGGAGCTGGAAGGCGATGCCGACGCACCGGCCCGCCGAACACAGGGCCCGGGTCCGTGCGGCGTCCGCGCCCGCCAGGGCCGCTCCGAGGGCCAGCGGACGCTCCACGGAGTACAAGGCGCTCTTGAGGCAGGCGGCGCGGATGGCGCGGGCCAGCGACCTGGAGGAGGTGGCCTGGCCCTGGATGTCCAGGTACTGCCCGGCCACCATCTCGGTGCGCATGGTGCTCCACAGTTCGCGGACGGCGCGGTCGGTTTCCGGCGTGGTGACGGTGGCCGCGACGATGTCGTCCGCCCAGGCCAGGGCCAGGTCGCCGGCGAGGATCGCGGCGGCCTCGCCGAAGCGCGCCCCGTCCGCGGGAGCCATGCCGCCGGCGTACTGCGCGGCGATGTCGGCGTGCAGGGCGAGCCGGCCGCGACGCAGCCGGGAGCCGTCCATGACGTCGTCGTGGACCAGCGCACAGGTCTGGATCAGTTCGAGCGCGGCGCCGACGCGCAGGGCGGCCTCGGTCTCGGCGGCCCCTCCCCCGCACGCGCGCAGGGCCCACCACACGAAGCGCGGCCGCATGAGCTTCCCGCCGTCCAGGGCGAACCGCGCGACGCGCTCCGCGAGGTCCGCCGCGAACACCGGGTCGAGGGCGGTGGCGCGCTCGGTACGCTCCGCCAGCAGGTTCTCCAGCACGCGGCGCACGGCCCCCGGGACGTCGGCGTCGACGGTGTGCGGTCCGCCCGCGCCGGGCGACGGATGCGGGTGCTCCTCCCGCCGGGTGCCGGATGGGGCGCTCCGGCCCCCGGCGTCGCCGCTCGCGGGCTCGCCCGGCGGCGCCGCGCGGGTCGCGGGCGGTGACGCTGCCACAGGGTGGTCCTTCGCGTCGCTGGGGCCCATCACGGTTCCTTCCGTCGCCGACACAGCGGTACCTGCCTCAACGCCTTCCGCGGCAGGGGCGCCCGCGGATGCGCCGGAGGAGTGAAAAGGTGCGGTCCGTGCGGGGCCCGAGGGCCATTTGTGCGACGAGGTCGCGACGAGGTCTCCCCGTTCCTACGCAAAGCGCTGCACAGGCGATGCAAGTTGTGGCCCCTTCTCTTGTTCTCGCAGGGTGGAGGAGTCGTCGGAGCCGAGCGACGCGCGCCCGACGCGGACGGCACGGGTGCCCCCGGAGGCCCGCCCGTCACCCCCGCGGGGTGCCACGGACACATCCCGCACCGCACAAGGAGCAGACACCATGAGTGCACAGCAGACCGCCGAGGAGACCCACGACGGCGTCGCGCTCCGGGCCCCGGCGGAGGACTCCCTGGAGCGGGAGGAACTGGCCACCGGGTTCGTCGCCGGGGACGAGGGGTGCCTGACCGCCGCCTACCACCGGTGGGGCGCGCTCGTGTACACCCTGGCCCGGCGCTCCCTCGGCGACGCCCGGGAGGCCGAGGACGTCCGGCAGTCGGTGTTCCTCGCCGCCTGGCGGGGACGTGCCGGCTACGCCCCCGAGCGCGGCGCCCTGGGGGCCTGGCTCGTCGGCATCACCCGGCGCAAGATCGCCGACGCCCTGACGGCCCGGACGCGGCAGGCCGAACTCGTGGCCGCGGCCGGAACACGCATGGCTGAGGCCCCCGTGAACCGCGACACGCTGCCCGACGCCGTGCTCGACCGGGTTCTGATCGGCCGCGAGTTCGCCAGGATTCCGGCCCCGCAGCGCCGAGTGCTCACCCTCGCCTTCTACGACGACCTGACGCAGGCCCAGATCGCCGAGGTCACCGGCTGGCCGCTGGGCACCGTCAAGAGCCACGCCCGGCGCGGACTGCAGCGCCTGGGCCGCAGCCTCCGGGAGGGCGGCGCCGACGATCACCCGGCGTAATACGCTCCACGATCGGTGCGAGATGAACGGCATGGGCCTGGCCAGGCTTACGGACCAACGCCCCCGACTCGAAAACCCGGTGCGGGCCGCTTCCCCGGGGCACACGCAGACCATGCGCCCCGCACTCCCGGTCCCCCGCACACCCTCCACCCGGCCGAGAATCCGGCCGACAATCCGGTCGAGCCTGCATCCGCCCCGGCCCCCGGCGCGGAAAGCTGACAAGAGGCCGACGGCCGCACGCGTTCCGCCGGTGCGGCCGGACAGGGAGGGAGCCGCAGGTGCTGAAGGCTGACGTGGCCATCGTGGGCGCGGGAGCGGCCGGACTCTCCCTCGCCCACCGGCTGTCCCGCGGCACTCCCGGCGACCGCCGCCTCTCGGTCCTGCTGATGGACGCCCCGCCGGGACCGTTGCGCCCCCCGGTCCGTACGTGGTGCTTCTGGGAGGAGGGACCGGGCCCGTACGACGCCGCCCTCAGCGCCGTCTGGCGGCGGCTGCGGGTGCGCACACCCGAAGGGCGGCTCCTGGACCGGGACATCGCGCCCCTGACGTACAAGATGATCCGCTCCGACGACTTCGAGGATCTCGTCGGCCGCGACCTGGCCCGCAGCGACGAGGTCCGCCGTGTCGAAGCGGCGGTCGAGACGGTGGACGGTGTCACCGGGGGCGCCGAGATCCGGGCCCGTACCGGCGAGGGCGCTCCCGTGACGGTACGCGCCCGCTGGGTCTTCGACTCCCGGCCGCTGGGGAGTCTGCCCGCCGCCCGCACCACCCTGCTGCAGCACTTCCACGGCTGGTACGTCCGCGCCGAGCGGCCCGTGTTCGACCGCGGCACGGTGGAGTTCATGGACTTCCGGGTCATGCAGCCGCCCGGCGGGCTCGCCTTCGGCTACGTCCTGCCCACCGACAGCCGCCGCGCACTCGTGGAGTACACCGAGTTCTCCCGTGCCGTGCTCTCCCCCGACGCGTACGACACCGCGCTGCGCCGCTACACCGATCAGGTGCTGCGACTCGGGGACTTCACGGTCGTCTCCACCGAGACCGGGATGATCCCCATGACCGACGCGCGCTTCCACCGCCGGTCGGGGCCCTCGGTGTTCCGCATCGGCGCGGCCGGCGGCGCCACCCGGCCGTCCACGGGCTACACCTTCTCCGCGATCCAGCGCCAGACACGGGCGGTCGCCGCCGCGCTGCGTGCCGGCCGACACCCGCTGCCGCCCCCCGCCCACCCGGCGCGCTCCCGCGCGATGGACGCCGTACTGCTCAGAGCCCTGGACAGCGGCCGGGTCGACGGCGCCGCCTTCTTCTCACGACTGTTCGCGCGTGTGCCGGCGGAGCGGCTGCTGCGCTTCCTGGACGGCGAGACCCGCCTCCGCGAGGATCTCGCGCTCGGGATCCGCACGCCCGTCCTGCCGATGCTGCGCTCCGCCGCGGAGCTGTCCTGGCTGCCCCGCAGGCCCGCCCCACAGGCCGACCCCGGCAGAGCGTTCCCGCGCGGTGGTCCCGGCCACCCGTGAACGGCACGCCGCCCTTACCCACCGCCCGATCCCGTCCGCCCTCCCGCCCGACCTTCGTGCACCAGCCGAGGAGACACCGCATGACCCTGCTCCGCGACGAGGACCTGGCCGCCGCGTTCGACCATGCCTCGCGCAGCTACGACACACTGGTGGCCGCCAACCCCGGCTACCACGCGCATCTGCGCCGCTCGGCGCGCCGTCTCGGTCTGCCGCGGCCCGGCACCGGCCTGCGCGTGCTGGACCTCGGCTGCGGCACGGGTGCGTCCACCGCCGCGCTCAGCGCCGTGCTCCCCGGTGCCGAGATCACCGCCGTGGACGCCTCGGCGGGCATGCTGGAGCGGGCGGCCCGCAAACCCTGGCGCGAGGGGGTGCGTTTCGTGCGCGCGCCCGCCGAACGTCTGGTGGACGCGGGTGCGGAGGGGCCGTTCGACGCGGTGTTCGCGGCCTATCTCTTCCGGAACGTCGCCGACCCCGACGCCGTCCTGTCGACGGTGCGCGAGGTCCTGGCACCCCAAGGGCGCCTGGCGGTGCACGAGTACACCCTCAGCGGCCGGGCCACCCACCGGGCGGTGTGGACGGGGGTGTGCCGCGGCATGGTGCTGCCCGTCGCCGCTCTCCTCGGCGACGGAGACCTGTACCGCCATCTGTGGCGCAGCGTCGTGGACTTCGACACCGCGGAGGTCTTCGCCGACCGGGTCCGCGCCCATGGCTTCGACACCGTGCGGGTGCTGCCTCTGCCCGGATGGCAGACGGGCATCACGCACACGATCGTCGCCCGCCGGCCGGCCGGCGCCGAGGACGGCCGATGAGGACCGCCCTGAGCACCGGCGCGACGAGGCACGGCAGGGACAGGCGGGCCCGCAGGCTGGACGCCGTACCGGGCGCCCCGCGCTTCACGGGGGCCCGTGCCCCGTCCGTCGGCGTCGTCGGGGGCGGCATCGCCGGACTGGCTGCCGCGACGGCCCTGGCCGAACGCGGCACGCGGGTCACGCTGTACGAACGGGAAGCAGACCTCGGCGGGCGCCTGGCCGGGTGGTCCACCGTCCTGTCGGACGGCACGACCGTCACCATGAGCCGCGGCTTCCACGCGTTCTTCCGCCAGTACTACAACCTGCGTGGTCTGCTACGGCGCACCGACCCCGGTCTCGCCCGTCTGAAAGGGCTGCCCGACTACCCGTTGCGGCACGCAGACGGACTCCACGACAGTTTCCGGCACGTCCCGCGCACGCCGCCGTGGAGCGCGCTGGGCTTCGTCGCCCTCAGTCCCTCCTTCGGCCTGCGGGACCTGATCCGTATGAACCCGGTCGCCGCGCTGCCCCTGTTGGACGTCCGGGTCCCGGCTGCTTACGAACGTCTCGACGACGTCAGTGCCCGCGATCTCCTGAAAGCGATCCGCTTCCCCGAGGCCGCGCAGCACCTCGCCTTCGAGGTGTTCTCCCGCAGCTTCTTCGCCGACCCCCGTGAGCTGTCCGCGGCCGAGATGGTCCTCATGTTCCACATCTACTTCCTCGGCTCGTCGGAGGGGCTGCTGTTCGACGTGCCCGACGAGCCCTTCCCCACCGCCCTGTGGGACCCCCTCGCCGGCTATCTGCGCGGCCACGGCGCCGGCCTGCGCACCGGGACCCCGGTCGAGACGGTCGAGCCCACGGCCGGCGGCGGCTTCGTCGTCACCGCCGACGGGGAGGAGCGGTTCCACGACGCCGTCGTCCTGGCCCTGGACACGGCCGGCCTCCGCTCGCTGGCCGGACGCTCCCCGCGCCTGGCCGACGCGGCGTGGCGCGCGCGGGTGGCGAGCCTGCGGAACGCGCCGCCGTTCCTGGTCTCCCGCCTGTGGCTGGACCGGCCCGTCGCCGCCGACCGTCCCGGTTTCCTGGGCACCAGCGGCTACGGCACGCTCGACAACGTCAGCGTCCTGGAGCGCTGGGAGGGCGAGGCGGCGCGCTGGGCCGCCCGCACCGGCGGCTCGGTCGTGGAACTGCACGCCTACGCCCTGTCCGACCGCTCACCCCGTGACGTCGAACAGAAACGTCTGCTGGAGCAGTTGCACCGCGTCTACCCGGAGACGCGTGAGGCGACCGTGCTGGACGAACGGCACGAGTGGCGGGCCGACTGCCCGTTGTTCCCGGTCGGCGAGTACCACGACCGGCCCACCGTCCGCACCAGCGATCCCGGGCTGGTGGTGGCCGGGGACCTGGTCCGCACCGGCCTCCCGGTCGCCCTCATGGAGCGCGCGGCCACGAGCGGATTCCTCGCCGCCAACGCGCTGCTCGAACGGTGGGGGGTCAGGGGCCAGACCCTGTGGACCGTGCCCGACCGGGGCCGTGGTCCGCTGCTCCGCGGCCTCGCGCGACTCGAACGCCGCACGACGTAGGCGCGATCCCCGGCAGCACGAAGGGCAGGTCAGGGGGCGGCCCCCGCATGGGTGGCCGTCCCGTGGGCACCCGCACGGAACGGTGCCGGTGGGGCCCCTGTGGTCCTGCCGCGACGCCGGTCACGTGCCGCACGCGAAAGGGGCTGGCCGACCATGACACGCCCGCACGAAGAGGCTGACGGGCCCGACGGGTCGCATCGGCGTCCGGAGGGCCTCAGCGACGCCACGGTCGAGGCGCTCGGTTCGTTGTCCAAGGCCCTGGAGACCACCGAGCGTGCCCGGGGGCACCTGTTCTCCTTCCACCAGCTGACCGGAACGGCGGACCTGGAGCTGGACCGGGCCACGTCCCTCCTCCGCGAGGCGGGGCACCACGAGTGGGCGCGCCGCGTCGAGACGGAGGTCCTGGGACGCAACGTCATTCCGGGCCACTGGACGTTCCAGATCGTCGAGGCCTACGACCGGACGTACTACCAGGCGTTCAAGGACCTGGAGCGCGAAGCGGTGGACCGCCTCGCCGCGGGACGCGACCACCTGTACGAGGCGGAGATGAAGGAGTCCCGCCGCACCCACGGCCACCCGGACCACACCTACGCCCCCGACAGCCCGGACACCCGCCGCCCGACCGCACCTTTCGACCGGCGCGGGTGATGCCGCTCCGGCCGGCCCGACGCGGGCGCCCGCGTTCCTGGCACCGCCTCAGGGCGTGTGTCCCTCACGGCAGGGCCACGGCGCTGTAGTCGTCGGCGCACGAGTAGGTGAAGCTGCTGCCCGGTGTGCCGGAGGCGAAGTCCATGACGCCGTAGTGGAAGTGGTTCAGGGTCGTGTCGCTGCGGTCCAGTCGGACGTCCCTCGGGCGCTCCGGTGTACCGCTGCGGTTCAGACACGATGTCCGGGGGTTCCGCAGCGTGGAGTCTCCGGCCGACGCGAAGACCAGTTGCAGACCGGCGGACGTGCGGTCCGCGGTGAGGACGACGGCGAAGAACTCGTCGCTGTAGCGGGAGATGCCGATACGGGGCACCGTCGCGGTGCCCAGTTCGGCGTCCGTGTAGTCGCCCTGGCAGGAGTAGCGCAGCGCGTATGTGCCGGACACGATCAGCGGGAAGGTGAGCGTCCCGTCGAAGGCTCCGGGCCGCGCGGTCTCGGCGTCCCACGCGGTCGGACGCACCGTGAACGTCCCGTCCGCTCCCCGCACCACCAGACAGCTGGTGTCCGCCGCGCGCAGATCGGCCTCGCCCCGTGCCCGCAGTGAGACGGCCAGCTGATGGCCGTCCGCCTTCACGCGGGTGACCGTGGCCGCGTACACGGGGTCCCGGTAGCGGGACACCCCCCACGCACCCGCGGTGAACGTCGGCGGCCGGGGTGGTGCCGCCGACGGTGCCCGGACCTGCTCCGCCGGGGTGCCCGCTCGCGTGCTGTCGCTCCCGGGCCGCGAGGTCCCGCCGGACGGCTTCGCGTCACCGAACGGTTCGGCCGAGGCAGAGGCCGAGGCCGTGACGGTCGCGGTCGGCGCGGCGGCCGCTCCCCCGCCCCCTCCCCCGTCGCCCTGCCGGGCCAGCGACACACCCGCCACGACGAGCAGGCTCGCCCCCAGCACCAGGGCCACGGTGAGAGCGAGCCTCCTGCCGGGGACCGAGACGGGCGCGGGACCTCGCAGAGGGTCGATCGGGCTGGTGGGAGCATGCGCGGCCGCGGGGCCCGCGAAGGTGACGTGCGCGGTCGCCGTCGGCTGCTGGTGCGTGCGTGCGGACCGCGGATCGAGTGCGGTCGGCGGGTGGGTGACGGCCAGCAGGCCCTCCGAACTCCGGCGCACCGACCGGGCGACGGAGTCCGGGAGCCACCGGTAGGTGCCATGGCCGTCCGGGCGCGGCAGCGCCGTCAGCATGGCGGGGACCTCGGCCGGCGACGGACGGCCGGCCGGGTCCCGGGTCAGGCATTTCCGTACGATCGTCCGCAGGTCGGGCGGCAGGGAGGCCGGCGAGAGGGCGCGCCCGTCGACGGAGTCGGCGGCGAGCGGGGTGCCCTGCGCGGAGAGCACGGGCTCGCCCGCCGCCTGCGCGAGCACGACGCCGAGGGAGAACATGTCGCTCCCCGGACCGACCCGTTGGGCGAGCAACTGCTCCGGGGAGGCGTAGACGACACTGCCGACGAACTGGCCCGTCGCGGTCAGCCCGACCTGCCCCACGGACCGGGCGACCCCGAAGTCGACCAGGCGGGGCCCGGTCTCCGCGAGGATGATGTTGGACGGTTTCACATCGCGATGCACGATCCCGGCGGCATGGATCGCCGTCAGCGCCTCCGCCAGGCTGGCCGCCAGGACACGCACACTGCTGTCGGGTAACCGCCCGTGCGTGGCCAGGACGTCCGCCAGGTTCGGGCCGTGGACCAGCTCCGTCGCCAGCCAGGGCACGTCCGCCTCGGCGTCGAAGTCCACGAGCTGCGCGGTGTGCGGACTGCGGACCGCGCGCGCGACCGCGATCTCACGGGCGAAGCGCTCGCGGTATCCGGGTTCCGCCGAGAGTTCGGCCCGGATCGTCTTGAGCGCCACGAGCAGACCGCCGCCTCTCCGGCGGGCGAGGTAGACGCTGCCCATGCCGCCCGCGCCCAGACGGCCCATCAGCTCGTACGGGCCGACGTGCCCAGGGTCCCTGCCATGCCGAAGCGGCTCCACCACGCTGCACCCTCACCCGTCCGTCGATGCCCCGGAGACAGCCACGCCGTCTGCCGGGAGCCATGACCGGGGGTCGGGGCGGGGCCACGGACGCGGCACGGCCGGAAGACCCGCGCCCCCGTGCCGCGCCGGCTCCGATCACCGGGAGCCGAGAACCGTGAGCCGAGGTGACATTCTGACCAGCCGTCCACCGACCGCCACAGGGCGCGCGGCAGCGTAGGGGGCGCGCGGACGCATCGAAGAGGGCGACATCACGCCCCCTACCGGGGTAGCACCGTCACAGTGTCACAAATCCGTTCGAGGACGGTTTCCTCTCGATGTCAGCCGGTCACAGCGCCGTTCCCGTGCGGCACTATCACCGGACATTCTGATTCCCGGGGGGCTTCTCATGACTTACGCAGCTCGTTCACGCCGCACCACCGCCGTACTCGCCGTTCTCTCGCTCGGCATCCTCGCGCTGACCGCCTGCAAGGGCGACACCGACCAGGACGCGTCCGCCCCGGGCACGACGGCGAGCCCGTCCGCCACGGAGGGCGGCAAGGGCGGTGGCAAGGACACCGACAAGCCCTCGACGGCCGGTCAGGGCGAGGGTGACGGCGAGGACTCGTCCGGTGGCGCCGAAGGCACCCCGGCGACCTCGGAGCCCGGGACCGACGACGACCAGGACGGCGGCGTGGGCATGTGCGAGACGACCGACCTGAGTTACAAGGTCACCGTGGCCTCCAAGCTCGTCAACCACGCCCTGCTGGCCGCGACCAACAAGAGCGGTGACCCGTGCCTGCTGCCGGCCGACGACCTGGTGATCACGATCCCGGGGCTGGACGGCGCCGCCGAGCACATGGGCCCCGAGGGCAAGGACTGGATCATGAAGCCCGGCGAGACCGCCTACGCCGGGATCCTGTTCGCCCGCGCCGACACCGCCGGCGGCAAGAGCGCCGACAAGGTGGAAGTCGCCCTCACCGCCGCCGAGAGCCCGGCGACCGTGACCATCGTGGACGGCCCCGTCACGGTCAACGACGGCCAGGTCACCAGCTTCTTCGGCACGGCCGAGGACGCGCTCACCTACTGATCGTCAGGGATCGGCATCGTCCGGGCAATTGACCCGACGATTGACGAATCGTACGGTCGTACGGTCATTGGACGGACTCCGACCTCCACGGACCCCTCATGACCGCACCGCTGTACGTCCGGATCAGGCGGGAGATCGAAGCCAGGATCCGCGCCGGGGAACTGCCCCCCGGCGCACGGCTCCCGACCGAGAAGGACCTCACCGCCCAGTACGGCGTCAGCCGCGCCACGGCCCAGCATGTCCTCAACGGCCTGGCAGCGGCAGGGCCGGCGGTCCGACGACGGCGCCACGGCACGTTCGTCGCCGATGTGACCCGCCAGACCGACCTGCTGAACTTCGTCACCCCCGCGACCGCGGCCAAGGGCACCCCGGGCCGGCACGACGTCGTCTCCGCACGGGTCGTCAGCCGCCGACGCCGTCCTGCGCCTGCCCGGCGCCGCCGCGGACACCGCCGTGGTGGAACCGGTCCGCCGCAAGCTCGATGTCCGCGAGGAGCCGCAGTCCGTCGAGCGCCACGTGGTGCTGTTCGCGGCGGCCCCCGACCTGCTGAGCGAGAACCTCGAAACCCTCGTCACCCTCCCGTATGTGCGGCGCAGGGGCGTGCCGATCGACCCTGTCCGGCCCTGTCTGGACCCGGTCGTCCTCGACGAGCACGACGCCGCGCTGCCGCACAGCGGGATCGGCGCGCCCGCGCTGAGGCGGCGCAGGGAGTTGCGTACCGACGGGAGCACCGTCGAGGGGGTCACGACCGTCGTCCGTCCGGGAACCGCCGAGTTCTTCCTGGAACCTCCGGTCCCGACGGCGTGAGCGGCCCGAGCGGCATGCCCCGCCCTGCGAACCGAGAGGAGACACGCAGACCATGAAGGTCATCGTCATCGGTGCCGGTGTGCTGGGAGTGAGCGTCGCGAGGCATCTCGCCGTCGCCGGCGCGGACGTTCTCCTGCTCGATCGGCGGGGAGCCGGCACCGGCACGTCCGCCACCACCTTCGCCTGGACCAACTCCAGCCGGAAGCCGCACCCCGCCTACCACCGGCTGAACCTCGCGGGCATGGAGGGGCACGCCCGCCTCGCCGGTCAACTGCCCGGCGCACCCTCCTACTTCCCCAGCGGAGCCCTGCAGTGGGCGGACGCCGCGAACGAGCCGCGACTCGCCGACAACGTGGCACGACTGCGGTCCCTCGGCTACCCCGCGCACTGGGTCACGGCCGACGAGGCCGTCCGGATCGCGGGCTCCCTGCGTGTCCCGGCGGCCGTCACCTCCCTCGCGCACTTCCCCACCGAGGGATACGTTCTGCCGGACCTGTTCGTCAGAAACCTGCTGGCGGACGCCGAACGGCACGGAGCCACGTACGCGACCGGCGAGGTGGAGGCCGTCGACGACGGGCCGGACGGAGTCGCCGTCACCCTGGCCGGAGGCCGGGTGTGCCGAGGCGACTGCGTCGTCCTGGCGGCGGGCCGCTGGACCCGGCGGCTGGCCGCGCGGGCCGGGATCGACGTCCCCATGGTGACGGACACCGCGCGCGGAGCGCAGACCGTCGGTCTGCTCGGATACGCCAGGGAGCCGCGACTCGACCTGCGGTGCGTGATCCACAGCCCCGGCCTCAACCTGCGCCCGGCCGCCGGCGGACAGACCGTCCTGCAGGCACTCGACCTGAACGCGGCCGTCGATCCGCGGGACCCCCCGTCCGCCGACGGGGACCTCGCGAAGGCCCTCGTCCGGCGGTTCCGCACGGTGCTGCCCGACCCCGCCCGTACTGTGCGCGTCGATCTGCGCGTCGGCATCCGGTCGTTGCCCGCGGACGGTCACACCATCGCCGGCTACGCCTCCGCACGGTCCCGCGTCTACTGTCTCGTCTCGCACAGCGGGGTCACCCTGGCACCGGTTCTGGGGCGCCTGGCCGCGGCCGAGATCACGACCGACCTGGCGCAGGATCTCCTGGGGGCCTTCCGTCCCACCCGGTTCACCGGCGTGGCCCGTGCGGACATCGACGTGGACCAGCGCGCCGTCGGACTGGGTGAGCAGTAGCGGACGGCATCCAGGACCAGGGCCTGCCCGGCAGCCCTCGCCGGGCAGGCCCTGGTCCGGCGGCTCAGCGCTTGAGCGTGAAGGTGAAGTCGCCGGAGGTCCTGCCGCCCAGCCGTACCGCCGACACGATCTTCCCCTCCGTCGCCAGTCTCCCGACCTCGGCCCGCGAAAGACCGCACCCCTCGGCGATGAGCCGCACCGGCCGGACCGGGATCGGCGCCGCGAAGCGGACCGCGACGTCGATCACCTCGCGGTCGAGGTGATCCGAGCCGCCGGTGTCGAGCCGCCAGGCGCCGTCCCAGTCGAGGGCGATGCGATTACGGCGCCGCACGGCCGGATCCATGAGCAACTCGGCCGTCAGGGCGAGGTCGTTGGCATGCAGCCGCTCCAGCAGCTCAGGCCGGACGGAGCGCACGTTCGTCCGCTCCAGGATCGTGATCTTGGCCGTGTCCCCGCACCCCGCGCAGAGCGCGAGGAGCCAGACGTCGATCAGCTTGTGGTGGGCGTTGACGCGGAACTTGCCGTTCGCCCGGAAGCGGTCGGACGCGCACGCGTGGCAGCGGCGGCGAACGAGCGGCAGGCAGGTGGGCATGACGAGCCAGTTGTCGAGCACAGAGATACACCGGTTCCAGTGAGAAGTCCGCAGCAAAAAGCAGCGCGGCGCACGGGTGCGACGCGCGACGAATCAGCGCTCGGGAGGTCTCACACGGTGTACAACGGCACGTCCTTACCCAGACGACGGATGACTTGGCTCGGCAGCACGGTAGAGCGCACAGGGCCGCCGCTCCACTGCTTTTCCGGCGGTGCGGAGCGCTTCGACAGGAGCGGAGGTTGGCCGCGGCCCATTAAAGTGATATCACTATGCTAAATAGCGAGGCGGATGCCCCACCGGGGACCGGCCTCGCCCGGCATCTCTGGCCACTCATCTCGGGGAGAACACCATGAGCACACACGACCGCACACCGAACGCTCCGGACGCGATGGACCTCCCCGACATGCCCGAGCCGCGCGTACGGGAGTTCCCCGCCCACTCCATCGGGGGCGGGCTCGCCCTGCTGCTGGGGCTGGTGGGCCTGGCCGCCGGCGTCGGTCTCGTGGTGCTCGGAGCCGTGTCCACCTCGTCCGGCGTGAAGGCGGCGCTGATCGTCGGCGGGATCCTGCTGGGTGTCGCGGCGTTCCTCGCCATGTGCGGCCTCAACATGGTGGCCCCGGGCGAAGCCCGCGTCGTCCAGCTGTTCGGGCGCTACAGGGGGACGATCCGCACCGACGGCCTGCGCTGGGTCAACCCGTTCACGTCCCGGGTCAAGATCTCGACGCGGGTACGCAACCACGAGACGGCCGTCCTGAAGGTGAACGACGCCTACGGCAACCCGATCGAGCTGGCCGCGGTCGTGGTGTGGAAGGTCGAGGACACCGCGCAGGCCTCCTTCGAGGTGGACGACTTCCTGGAGTTCGTCTCGACCCAGACCGAGGCGGCCGTACGGCACATCGCCATCGAGTACCCCTACGACGCGCACGACGAAGAGGGTCTCTCCCTGCGCGGCAACGCGGAGGAGATCACCGAGAAGCTCGCCGTCGAGCTCCACGCGCGTGTGGAGGCGGCGGGTGTGCAGATCATCGAGTCCCGCTTCACCCACCTCGCGTACGCGCCCGAGATCGCCTCGGCGATGCTGCAGCGGCAGCAGGCCGGCGCCGTGGTCGCGGCCCGGCGCCAGATCGTCGACGGGGCGGTCGGCATGGTCGAGGCCGCGCTCGCCCGCATCGCCGAACAGGGCATCGTCGAGCTCGACTCGGAGCGGAAGGCCGCGATGGTGTCGAACCTGATGGTGGTGCTGTGCGGGGACAGGGCCGCACAGCCCGTGCTCAACACCGGGTCGCTGTACCAGTGACGCCCCCCTCACCCGACGACGGGCCGGGCGCCGACCCGGCCCCGAAGCGGTCGGCCGCACAGCGCAAGCAGGTGCTGTTGCGGCTCGACCCGCTGGTTCACGACGCACTGGCCCGGTGGGCCGGAGACGAGCTGCGCTCCACGAACGCGCAGATCGAGTTCCTGCTGCGCAGGGCGCTGTCCGAGGCGGGGCGGCTGCCCGGGGCGGCGGGGCCGCTGCCCCGCCGGGGCCGTCCACCGAAGTCGTCCGGTGCCGGCGAGAACCCGCGGCAGCCCGGAGAGGACGCGTGATCCGCTCCGCGCACGACCGCCCCGGCCGACGCTAGGGCCCGTCCGACGGGTCTCCGTGGGAGAAGGAGCGGCGTTCGGTGCGTGCTCTCGGCGTGCCGGGCGGAAGACCTCGTACTGGACGTACGTGGGCTTTCGCCCGGTGCGGGGAGAGGGCGTGCCGGGCGTCGCGACGCCGCGGAGATCCGTCAGAAGGGCCCTAGTCCCGCCGGACGGCGGTGTTCTGGCAGGCGTGCAGCAGCCAGGTCCCGTCTGCCTGCCTGGTCATGACGTACAGCGGCGCGCCCTCCGTGTCACCCTCCGCCGAGTGGTAGACCTGCCGGACCTTGACGGCCGCCACGTCCGGGCGCAGGAACTGCGTGTGCGCCACCTCGTACGTGACCTCGCCGTCCCACACCGCACCGGGCAGCACCTCCCGGGTGAACTCGGCGATGGCGGGTAACCCGATCAGGACCTTTCCGTGGGCGGTCGTCCACAGGGCCTCGGGGTGGAAAAGCGCGAGGAACCCCTCGACGTCCCTGGCGCGCTGGGTGCGTTCGACGGTGGCCACGACCTCTTCGACGGCCTTCATGTCCGCGGCGTCCGCGGTCTCGGTGTTCATGAGGATCACTCTGCGACCTCGACCGGGCTTGAGGTCAAGGGGGCGAAGAGAAGAAGTGGATCGTGTCGGCCGTCCGCGGGCCGCCCCGCGGCGTCCGAGGGGCCCACACCGCACCCCTGCCGATCGGAGGGTGATACCCCGCCGGGTGGCTGGACCTGCGGCTCCGTGCGCGACCGGGGCCATTTCGGACTCTAGTGTCGTGTCGGCAGGGCGGGACGGCGAGGACGAGAGCGAGCGCACGTGATCCGGGTTGTGGTGGTGGACGACGAGGCCCTGGTCCGTTCGGGGTTCGGGCTCATCCTGGGCGCCTCCGAGGACATCGAGGTCGTCGCGACCGCCGGCGGGAGCGGAGCCGTGGAGACCGTACGGCGGGCGCGGCCCGACGTGGTGCTGCTGGACATCCGGATGCCGGACGTCGACGGGCTCACCGTGCTCCGGGAGCTGCGGACGATGCCGGACGCTCCGATCGTGGCGATGCTGACGACGTTCGACGCCGACGAGTACATCCTCACGGCACTGCACTCCGGCGCGGCCGGTTTCCTCCTCAAGGACACCGAGCCGGACCAACTGGCCCACCTGGTACGCACCCTGGCCGCGGGCGGCGTGGTGCTGTCCCCCAAGGCATCGCGGACCCTGCTGCACAGCCACCCCGGCAACGCCTCGGCCGTCGACGAGGACGCGGCGCGGGTCCGGCTGCTCACCTCGCGCGAGCGCGACGTCCTCGTCCTGGTGGCGGAGGGGCTGTCCAACGCCGACATCGGCGCCCGCATCCACCTCGGTGCCGGCACGGTCAAGGACCATGTCAGCGCGATCCTCACCAAGCTGCGGGTGACCAGCCGGGTGCAGGCGGCTCTGCTGGCACAGCGCGCCGGGCTTCTGGACGAGGGCCGGCGGCCGGAGGCCGGAGGATGAGCCGGGCACGCACGGTGTGGGAGCGAGTACCCACGCCCGTCATGGACGTCGTCCTGGCGGCCGTGGCCGCCGTCGACGTGTGGCTGAACCTGTGGGACGAGTCGCGGGCCGGTCTCGCCCTGGCCGCGCTCGGGTGTGCCGCGCTGGTCCTGCGGCGCAGGTTCCCCGTCGGCGTCTTCCTGCTCACCCTCCCGATCGCCCTCACCCAGGAGGTGGCCCTCGCGCCTCTCCTGGCCCTGTACAGCCTGGCCGAACGCTCCCGCGACCGCCGTCTCCTCGCGGGAGGCGTCGCTCTGGTCGCCGTCGCGAGCAGCACCCCCTGGCCGCTCGCCGGGCTCGCCGAGGTCGGCCGGACGATGACGCTGATCACCCTCGTGTACAACCTGGCCATTGCTGTCGTCCCGGCCCTCGTCGGGCAACTCGTGCAGGCGCACCGGGATCTGGGACGGCGACTGGCCGAGGTCGAGGAGGCCAGGGAGCAGGAGCGGGCCCTGCACGCCCAGGCCGCGCTCGCCCACGAACGCACCCGGCTCGCCCGTGAGATGCACGACGTGGTCTCGCACCAGGTCAGCCTCATCGCCGTACAGGCCGGTGCCCTTCAGGTCTCCACCAGGGACACGGACACCAAGGAGGCCGCCCGCACGATCCGTTCGCTGAGCGTCACGACGCTCGACGAACTGCGCACCATGGTCACCCTGCTGCGCGCGACCGGCGGCCACGCCACCGAGCTGACCCCCCAGCCCACGCTCGCCGACCTGCACGACCTGGTCGGATCGAGCGGCATCCAGGCGCGGTTGACGGGCGCCCTCCCGCCCGGCGTGGGCACGCCCGCCCAACGGGCCCTCTACCGCACGGTCCAGGAGGCGCTGACCAACGTCCGCAAGCACGCCCCCGGTGCCACCGCCGCCGTCGAGCTGTGGCACGACGGCGACCATGTCGGAGTGACCGTCACCAACTCCCCGCCCACCAGCCCCTCCCTGGCCCTGCCCGGCTCCCGGCTCGGTCTGGTCGGCCTGCGGGAACGCGCCGACATCCTGCGCGGAACCCTGGAGTCGGGTCCGGCTCCGGAGGGCGGCTACCGGGTGCGGCTGCGGGTCCCCCTCGGCACGGACTGAGGCACGTTCGGCACGGACTGAGGCACGTATCCCGTGCCGGGGGGCCTCCCGGCGGGTGAGCGGAACGCCGGACCGGACCGATCGGCCCGTAACCTCACGTCCTCGGGTAAATCGTCAACGCCCCGTGGCAGCCCACGTGTTGGAGGTAGCTTCGTCGGCATGAGCAACGACATCCGCATCGACCGTGCCCCGTCCGCCGGGGGCGGCATCCAGATCACGGTCAGCCTTTCCCCCGCCGTTCTGGCGAAACTCCAGCAGGACGGCTCCTGGACGGAGTCCATCAAGGAGGGCCAGGTCACCGGCGACGGACCGGCCATCACCCAGATCGAGTTCAAGGTCGCGTAGGACCCGTCCGCGGGCTGTCGGTGCGCGGGCCGTACCAGTCCAGGCACAGCACGATGGCGTCGTCCCGCACATGACCGCCGGAGGCGTCGTGACCACGGCGACCAAGGGCGCGCACGACCCTCGGTGCCGGCGCGGCGGGCTCCCCGGGAGGCGTTGACCAGGAGCGTGGCCCTCAGCGAGGCGTCCACGTCGTGCCCCAAGGCGTCGGTGATCTCTTTCCCCGGAAGCGCCGGCATGACGTCTGTGGCCCTCGCCTCAGGCGGGTGTGCGTCGAGCCTCACGCCCGGCCGCGGGCGGCGGTGCCGTCGGCGCCGGGCGGGTCGGACAGGGCGAGGCGGGCCGTGATGCGCTTGCCGACCGACGCCTGCTCCACGAACAGGTCCTCGGCGACGGCCTTGACGATCTCCAGGCCGTGCTGGCCGACCCTGTCGGGGTCGGCGGCGCGGGCCGAGGGAACGGTGGGGTCACTGTCCCAGACGACGATCTCGACACTGTCGGCCGTGATGCGCAGTTCCATCAGGACGGGTCCGGGAGCGTACTTGCGCGCGTTGGTGACCAGCTCGCTGACGACCAGTTGGGTGAGGTCCCGCGCGCGAGCGCTCACGGGCAGGTGGCGTTCGGTACGGGCGTGGTCGAGGAAGTCGATCGCGTGATGGCGGGCGTCGGCGATGCAGGCGTCGTCCCCGTCCAGGGCGAAACCGGCGTGCAGCAGCGGACCGTCCGGCGCGGTCGAGCCGTCACCATCGGCATAGGACCCCACGAGCCTCGCCCTCATTCCCCGTACCCACGCACGCCAGTACCCGCCATACCGTCACTTATGCCACCGCAGGCGCCGCTCGACACAGCCGCCCGGGTGTGTCCGGCCCGGACGGTGGGGCAGAATCATCGGTGAACGCCCTGACCCGGGGCCAGCCTAAGCGAGTCGAGGAGACGGTGACCGCCATCGAGAATGCGGACCGGCCAGGCCGGCTCTCCGTCGCACACCACGTGGTCGACGACGTCCGGGTCGTGACCGTGCGGGGGGAGATCGACCACGACGTCAAGGACCTCTTCGACGAGGCACTGCTCGCCGGGGGCGACGCGGCGACGCCTCCGCGGATCGTGGTGGACCTCGGCGGCGTGACCTTCATGGACTCCAGCGGCATCAACGTCCTCGTCGCCGCGAACCGGCGGGTGAGCGGCGGGCGGGGCTGGCTGCGTATCGCGGCCGCCCAGGAGCCCGTACTGCGAGTGCTGCAACTGGTCGGCGTCGACACCTTCATCCCCTGTCACCCCACCACCGAACAGGCCCTGTCCGCCTGACCTGCGGTCCTCGTGGTCCTCGTGACCCCGTGGCCCTCGTGGTCCTTCTGGCCCCGCGGTCCTCGTCGATCATGTCGGTTCCTGCGGTTCACGTCGGCCGGGACCGGCCGGGTGGGGTCATGGCCCAGCGGATGGTCCGGGTCAGGACCTGGCCGGTGGGGCGTACGGCGAGGTTCTCGACCACCGGTACCCGGGGCAGCCGGAGCATGCCGCGGGCCCAGGGCGGGAGGAGCGCGACGGCGTTCGCGGCCAGCCCACCGTAGAAGGGCCGTACGGCGAGGGGCAGGGGAGGCTGCAACAACAGGAAGCGGGCGGCGGCCCGGGCCTCGGGGGTGGCCTTCAGTTCGTGCCGGTAGGCCGTCAGCCGTTCGGCCAGCTCGCGGCGGTCGCGGGGCGGGTCGCTCACCCCCAGCGCGGCGGCGACGCGGGCGGTGTCCGCCACGTAGGCGTCGTAGTCGGCGGCGTCCAGCGGATGGGCCCCGAACTGTGCGTGGGCGCGCAGGAAGCTGTCCGTCTCTGCGGCGTGCACCCAGCCGAGCAGATGCGGATCGGCCGCGTGGTACGGCACCCCCTCGGCGGTCGTCCCGCGGATCCGTTCGTGGATGCCACGGACGTGGTCGACCGCCCGCTGGGCGTCTGCCGCGTTGCCGTAGGTGGTCACGGCGAGGAAGGTGCTGGTGCGCTGCAGCCGGCCCCAGGGGTCGCCCCGGTACCCGGAGTGCCCGGCCACCGCCGCCATGGCGAGCGGATGCAGGGACTGCAGCAGCAGAGCGCTCAGCCCGCCGATGAACATCGAGGCATCCCCGTGCACGGTACGGATGGGGCGGTCGGGGCCGAACCAGCGCGGGCCGGGGGTGTCATGGATGCGGGCACGCGTGGCGGGCCCGTCGGGCCCGGCGACACGGCGGAACAGGGCCTGGCCCAGCTGCGCACGGACTGTGGTCAACACGGTCGGCCTCCCCTCTCCTGTGTCCAGTGTCCGCGATCCCGGCCGTTACCCGGCGGCAGCGCGGACGCGCCCTACCGGTCGGCCGGTGGGCCCGGGTCCGGCGGTCCCGTCGTGCGTGCCGGGCCGGGCAGGACCGCGTCGGGATGGTCGGCGGCGTAGGCACGCAGCACCGATGCGAAGTCCGGGTCGGGAGCCAGCCCGAGGGCGGCGGCGCGCGTGGTGTCGAAGGCGGAGGGCCAGGAGCCCACGATGGCCTCGACGGCGGGGTCGGGCCTGACGGTCACCAGGTCGGCGACGGCGTCGCCGGCCACCTTCCGCAGCGTGGCCAGCATCTCGGCGACCGAGACCGTGAGGGCCGGGAGGTTGACCGGCAGCGCGCCGGCGAGCCGCCCTCTGCCCACCCCGCGCTCCGCCTGGGCGATGCGCAGGACCGCCCAGGCGGTACGTCGCGGTGAGGCCAGGGCCACTCGCAGGCCGGGGCTGACGGGACAGACGGCGGCGTGGCCCGCGAGGGGTTCGCGGACGATGCCGGACAGGAAGCCCGAAGCGGCCGCGTTCGGTCGTCCGGGCCGCACCACCACGGTCATCAGCCGGGCGACACGACCGTCGACGAAGCCGCGCCGGGTGTAGTCCGCGATCAGCTGCTCACAGACGAGCTTCTGGACGCCGTAGCTCGATCGCGGCGTGGGCAGGGTCGACTCGCTGACGACGGGCGGAAGCGGGAGGGCCGGGTCCGGACCGTAGACCGCGACGCTGCTGGAGAAGACCAGGCACGGCGTCGGCCCGCCGGCGGCCGTCTGGGCCCGCGCGGCTTCGAGAAGGGCCCGTGTGGTGTCCACGTTGGCACCCATCCCGAGGTCGAAGTCGGCCTCGCACTCGGCCGAGACGGCTGCCGCGAGATGGATGACGACGTCCACGGGCCGGGCGAACACGTCGTCGAGACGGCCGGTCAGGTCACCGTGCACGATCTCCACGAGCGGGTCGGACGAGGGCGGCAGCCCGAGCGGCACGATGCGGTCGACGAGCACCAGGCGGTCGACCGGTGCTCCGCGAAAGGTCCGGGTTCCGAGCAGTGCGCGGGTGAGCTGTCGTCCCAGGAAGCCGAAGCCGCCCGTGATGACGATCCTCATACGGCGTCCTTCCCTGCGGTCGGTCGGGTCCGGGTATGCAGCATGCCCACGGACGCCCGCGGGAACCGGCGGACGGCTCCGGACGGCGCAGGCGCAGCCGGACTCGTGTCGCAGGGGCCGCCGTGAGAGGACACCACGGCGGTCCGGCTCGTGGGAATCCCGAAGGTGGTTCACCGTGGGGGAGAACACGGAGAACGTTCCTGTTCGCACCGTCCGCGCCACGGCCTCCCGGCCTCGGCCCGCCCGTGCCCGTCCGCCCCTGGGAGCGCGTACGCCCATGACCACCCTGCCCTCCGGCCCGCCCCCGTCCGGCCCTCCCGACAACGGCCCCGCCGTGACGCGTACGGAATTCGACGCCCTCTTCGACCGGCTGCGCAGCTGGGGGCGCTGGACCCCGGCCGACCGCGGTGCCGTCAACCGGATCACTCCGGACCACGTGCGACGGGCGGCCGCGCTGGTGCGGTCCGGCACGGTCGTCCCGATGGCCCTGCCGTGGAACACCGTGCCCGGTCCCGACAACAGCAGGCCGGCCCTGCACCACATGACCGAGCTGGGCGACGTCGAGCCGCCGGAGCCCACCTGCAACAAGGACTTCATCGCCGCGGACTACCACGGCAAGGGGGTCAGTCATCTGGATGCCCTGTCGCACATCGCCTACCGCGGCCGGCTCTACGGGGGGCGGGACGCGCGGGAATCCGTCGATGCCAGGGGCGCCCGCTTCGGCGCGGTCGCCGCGCTCGGCCCGTTGGTGACCAGAGGTGTGCTGATCGACCTGCCCGCCGTGCTCGGCCGCGACTGGCTGGAACCCGGTACGGCCGTGCACGCCGACGACGTCCTGGCGGCAGAGCGGGCCCTGGGGGTGACCATCGGCGAGGGCGACGCGGTCCTGCTGCGGTCCGGCCGCTTCAGGCGCCGTCGCGAGCTGGGGCCCTGGAACCCCGACGCCGCCAGTGCCGGCCTGCACGTCGATGCCATGCCGTTGCTCGCCGGGCGCGGCATCGCGCTGCTGGGCGGCGACGGCGACAGTGACGTCCGGCCTTCTCCCGTGGAGGGCGTGTCCTCCCCCGTGCACGCCCTGGCCATCGCCGCCATGGGCGTACCCCTGCTGGACAACCTCGACCTGGAGGCGCTCTCCGCCGCCTGCGCCGAAGCCGGCCGGTACGCCTTCCTGACCGTCGTGGCACCCCTGAACGTGCCGGGCGGCACCGGGTCGCCCGTCAACCCGGTGGCCGTGCTGTGACCTCGCCGCAGGGTCGCGTCCGCTGTCCCGCGGGCCAGGACAGCCCTTCGAGCGGCCGGAGGTACCCGTTCTCACCCGAAGCGCAGGATGCGTGGGGCGAAGGTGCCCTCCGGGCCGTCGGCGCGGCCGACCGACCACACCGTCCCGGTGCCCGGCACCGGCGCCAACTGCAGCCGCGCGGAGTCTCCCTCACCGGCCACCGCCGGTTCGCCGTACTCGGTGAACGACTGTCCGTTCCAGGCGAGGAAGTCGGGCCCGGGGACGAACGGCGGCTGACTGCCCGGCGGGCCCCACTTCTGCGAGCGTGCCACCGCGACCCAGGCCAGCGCACCGGAGGCGGCGGGTGTCAGTGACGTGACCGAGCCGAAGTCGGTGGGCACGGTCACGTGGCTCCACGTCTGTCCGTCGAAGCGGACCAGCAGGGGCGGGACCGGCCGTCCCACCGGTCCGCCGACGAAGCCCGCCGTGCCGCCCGCCCACACCTCCGTCGGCGACACCGCGAGCACGCTGCCCACGGCCGACCGCGGGAACCCGTCCACGATCGTCTGCCGCCACGCCTGCCCGTCCCAGTGCGACACGGCGGCACCCGAGCCGGTCGCGCCCGCGGCCCAGACGTCGTCGGCCGCGAGGATGTGCAGACCGTAGACGGCTCCGGGCGGCACCGGCACGTCCCGCCAGGCGCGTCCGTCCCGGCGCAGCAGCGCCTGCGCTCCCTCCCGGGAACCGATCAGCCAGGTCTCGCCGCCGCCGGCCACGACCTTCGTCAGGACGACGCCGCGCGGCGGCCGGGTCTCGGACCACGTGGCGCCGTCGGACCGGAGCAGCCGGGTGGCCCCCGCCGCGTCGCGCCCGACCGCCCAGACCTCGGCCGGTGAGGTCCCGGCGACGGACAGCAGCTCTCCCTGCCAGCCGATCCCGGGCAGCGCCCGTCGCTGCCACGCGGTCCCGTCCCAGCGCAGCATCAGGGGGAAGCCCGGCGCCTCCCGGCCCACGGCGTCGGTTCCCACGGCCCACGCCCGGTCGGGTCCGAAGGCCACCGCCTCGTTCAGCCCGGCCTGGGGGCGTACCTGTGCGGGGACGGGGACGTGCTGCCAGGACAGGGTGTCGGCCGCTGCCGAGGTCATCGGGTGAGCAGGGTCAGGGCGGCGGCGAGGGCCGCGACCAGAAGTCGGCGTGCCATGGTCAGCCTCCCAGCCGCTCGCTCATCAGGTTCGGTTTCGAGCCGTAGATCTCGGCGGTCCCGAAGGACATCAGCGAGGCCCCGGCCCTCGCCAGCGCACGGGGCTTGACGTCGATCGCGTTCTGCCGCTCCGGGCCGTACGAGAAGGTGGTGCGCGAGCCGTCCACCCGTGCGTACTTCGACCGGAAGGCGCGGTCGCTGCGCACCGGCAGCCACAGCGCGCCGTCCGGGCCGCGCACCATCGCCTCGGCGCCGGTGTCGCCCAGCGGTGGGTGGGTGGTGCGCCAGCCGTGCCGGTCGCCGGTCATCAGGTAGGTGCGCGCCACGCCTTCGGTGTACCGGCTGCCGCCGATCGTGACCCGGCCGGACGGTTCGAGCAGGACCGTGTGCACGTTGCTGTCCGGTGGCAGCGGCACGTCCGCGTCGCGCCACGCCGTGCCGTCCCAGCGCAGAATGGCGCTCCCGGTGCTGGTGTCGGCCCAGGCCCACACGTCGGAGGCGGTGCGCGCGGTGATCCCCATCAGGTACCGCACACCGTCGGGGGCGGCTTGCGTGGTCCAGCCGGAACCGTCGTGGCGGAGGATCTTCAGCCCGGAGTCGTCCTCGCCGACCACCCACGCGGCACCCGGTACGGCGGTGAAGTCCTGGTAGGTCCACAGGGTGCGGGGTACCGGGAGGACGCTCCAGCCTCCCGCCGTCCGGCGCAGGATCTCCGCCGCCCCGGCGCGGGTGCGCAGGATCCACACCTCCCGGTCGACGAACCGCACTTGCTCGAGCCCGCCCGGCTCGCCGGCGCCGGGAAAGGTCGTGTCGCGGTTCCGCGCCGAGCCGTCCCACCGGTACAGCACCGGTCTGAGTCCGTCGGCCGCGGTCTCGTATCCGGTCGCCCATGCCTCCCTGGGTCCGCGGGCGGCGAGATCGGTCACGGTCACCGGTGGGGCCGCCGCCGGCACGGGCAGGGGCGTCCAGCTCCTCGGCGTCACGGCCGCGGCCGGTGACACCACCGCCGCGCACACGATCACCAGACAGACGACGACCGCACGGAGACCGTTCATGAGACCCCCCAGAACGCGAAGGTCGCACACGCTATTGGCGTACACCCGCCGGTGAACAGACGTCATCCGGCCGATCGCGCCTCGCCACGGCGGTCGCGGCGGTGGCACAGCCCCTCGTCCGGAGGCCCCCCGGCGACCACCCTGGCCCCGGTAACGGTCCGCCCCGATCCGGCGCCCGCGGTAACGCCCCGGATCCCGTTCGGCCCTGCGGCGGCTTACTGTCGACTATGTGAGTGATGGCAGTGATGTCACGCCGGGTGACGAGTCGTCCTTCGACCAGGTGCTCAGTGGCACGGTGCGGCGTACCGGGGCGCTGGCAGCGGGCATCTACCTGCTGTCGGCGGCCGATCCGGTCCTGTGCCTGGCCTCGGTGTGCGGGGTGCCGACGATGGCGGTGGCACCGTGGCGCCGGGTGGCGGTCTCGGCCGCGGGCCCGCTCTCCGAGGCGGTGCGGGAGGACCGCCTCGTCTGGGTGGGCCGGCAGGAGGACATGGCCCGTCTGTACCCGAACACCGCGGCCGGCCTGCCCTACCAGTTCGCGCTGGCCTTCACTCCTCTGCACGGGGTCCGCCGCTGGGGAGCCCTGGCTCTGGTGTGGCCCAAAAGCCACCCGCCCTCGCTGACCCGGCGGGAACGCGGGAACGTTCTGGCCGGCGCGAGCCGCCTCACCCAGGTCCTGGACCAGACGCCCGCCTCCCGCGACATCCCCGACGAGCCGCGTGCCGTCCCCCTGCACCGGCCCGGCCCGGACCCGGCCCAGGCCGGACTGGCCGCCGCCGACCTGCTGCAGCGGATGCCCGTCGGCGCCCTCGGTTTCGACCTCCAGGGCCGCATCACCTACCTCAACGACGCAGCCGCGCAACTGCTCGGCCGACGGGCCGACCGCCTCCTGGGCACCCTGCCGTGGCAGTCCGTGCCCTGGCTCGACGATCCGCTCCACGAGGACCACTACCGGACCGCCGTCCTGACCCGCGAACCCGTCGCCTACACCGCGCTGCGCCCGCCCGACCACTGGCTCGACATCCGGCTCTACCCTGACGACAGCGGCATCAGCGCCCTCGTCTCACCCCGCCCCCACGGGCCGACGGCGGACACGTCACCGCCCCGCGTCACCCCGGGCCCGGCCGCCACGCCCACGGGAACCGGCACCGGACGGATCCACCAGCTGATCCACCTGGCGGCGGCCCTGAGCCAGACCGTCACCGTGGCCGACGTCGTCAACGTGGCGGCCGACCAGATCCTGCCCGCGTTCGGCGCCCAGGGCATGGTCCTGGCCGCCGCCGACGCCGGCCGTCTGAGGATCACCGGGCACCAGGGCTACGACCCACGCAACGTCGCCCGCCTGGACGGCCTGCCCCTGGACACCGATCTCACCCCCGCCGGGCACGTCCTGCACAGCGGCTTCCCCGCCTTCTTCGCCGACCCCGCCGAGATGGCCCGCGCCTACCCCCGGGCTTCGGAACTCAGCGGCAAACGGGCCTGGGCCTTCCTGCCCCTGCTGGTCTCCGACCGCCGCGTCGGCTGCTGCGTCCTGTCGTACGACGACCCGCACCCCTTCAGCGCCGGCGACCGCGCCGTCCTCGTGTCACTGGCGGGACTCATCGCCCAGGCCATGGACCGCGCACTGTTGTACGACGCCAAGCACGACCTCGCCCACGGTCTGCAGCAGGCCCTGCTCCCGTCGGCGCTGCCGGACTTCCCCGGTCTCGCCGTCGCCGCCCGCTATCTGCCGGCCGCGCACGGCATGGGGGTCGGCGGCGACTTCTACGATCTGATCCGGCTGGGCGACTCGACCGCCGCCGCCGTCATCGGGGACGTACAGGGGCACAGCATGCACGCCGCGGCCCTCATGGGCCAGGTCCGTACCGCTGTCCACGCCACGGCCGGCGCGCTTCCCGGCGAGGTGCTGGCCCGCACCAACCGCGTACTGACGGACCTGGAGACCGACCTCTTCGTCTCCTGTCTGTACCTCCACATCGACCTCGACGGGGGGCGCCTGCACCTGGCCAGTGCGGGACATCCGCCCCCGCTCCTGCGTGAGCCCGCTCCCGCACCGCGGACCCTCGCGCTCACGGTGGAGCCGGGCCCCCTGCTCGGCATCGGTACGGGTGCGGAGGCCGACTATCCGGTCACCACCCTTCCGCTTCCCGCGGGAGCGGTCCTGGCGCTCTACACCGACGGCCTCGTGGAAACCCCCGGCACCGACATCACCGACTCCATCGCGGCCCTCGCCCGCCGGCTCACGGCCCACGGCGACCAGCCGCTCGACGACCTCGCCGACAGCCTCCTCCAGCACGGCGGCGCGCACCGGGCCCGTACCGACGACGTCGCCCTGCTCCTGCTGCGCAACCGGTAGGCGGCGGCCGTTCCGCTTCGCCCCGGCCTCCGGCAGACGGGTGGAGGAGGGAGAGGTCCGGCCGAGTCTGGTGTTCGCGGGCTTTTGGGGGTAGACGGGCCCGTGTACCGATCAAGGCTCAGGAAGCGGGCGGATCGCATGGACGAGGCTGCCCACCACGACAGCCCCCTGCTGGACGACGGGCTGATCAAGAGCTCGGCGATGTACCACGGTGACCCCGGCGACATCGCTCGGGGCCGTGCCCTGGCCCGGGCCTTCCTGGGGCGCCTGCAGTCCGTCCTCGACCTTCCGGTGTCCGCCAGAGCCGTGGGAACCGTTCAACTGGTCGTCAGCGAGCTGCTCACCAACGCCTGCAAGTACGCGCCCGGCCCCTGTCTGCTGGACCTGGAGGTGTCCGGCGGTGCGGTGCGGGTCACCGTCTGGGACAGCGAGCCGACACTGCCGGTGGCCTCGGCCGCGGAGCCGGAACGGGTCGGGCAGCACGGGCTGGAGATCGTCGTCGCCGCGTGCGAGAGCTACGAGGTGCGCCGGGAACCGGTAGGCAAGAGCACGATCGCCTCGGTCGTCCTCGCGGAGGAGCCGGGTGCCCGCCCGGCCGGACGTGATCCGTAGGACAGCTGGAGCGCCGCACCCCCGCGGGCTCCTGCACGACACATCTTCATCGACCTTCTAGGCGCAGCCCGGCGGCTCCTCGTCGGCCGGTACGAACTGCAGCGTGGGCATTCCGGCGGCGTCGAAGTCGGCGGTGTCCGGGCCGATCAGGGTCATGTAGCCGGCGACCCTCTCGGTCCCCGGCGGGGGCGGCTCCCCCTGCACCCGCTCGCCACCGGGGAGCACGATGTCGAGCACCCACCAGCGGCCACCGAAATGCACCCACTTGATCCCACAGTGCGTATTGATGTCATACGGGTACGGGGTCTGCTCCTCGGGCTTGGCCGGGCCCTCGCGCCACGTGCCCTTGACGACGGTGCGGGCGGGCAGGGTGGGTCCGGAGTACGCCTCGTCATCCGGATCACCGGACGAGGCGGAGCACCCGGCGAGCGACAGCACGGCGCTCAGGAGCAGGACGGCGGATCCACGCGAAACCTTCATGCTCCTCGGACGCCACGAACAGGCGTTTCGTTCGAACCGCGACCTCGCGAGGTGACCGGGCTCGACGGGTCGGGTGCGCCTACGGGGTGACCGGGGCGAGCCTGGCCCGGAACTGCCGTAGAGAGGCGGGCTGTTCGGTGATGCGCAGGCCGGGGATGCGCGAGGCGTCCCGGACCGTGCGAGCCGTACGAGTCAGCGCCTTCCCGACGTGGTCCCAGCTGCGGGCGTAGGTGCGGCGGGAATCGCCAGGCGCAGCAGCCCGTAGGGCGCGCTGGTGAGCGGGTTGCCCTGCGCGTCCTCCGTCCCCAGGTACAGGGACCCCAGCTCGACCCCGCGGATGCCGCCCCCCCCAGGTACAGCCGGCAGGACAGCGCCTGCGATCCCTGGCCACCGCGGTCGGCCAGGAGACCGCCCACGACCCCGACGGCTCGGTCGCGGCCCGGGTGTGGGCGGACCGGGACTGGTCACCCCACCGCTACGAGGTCTATTGCACCTTCCTGCACGCGGCCGCCCGGCAGCCGGCGGGCACCGGCATGTGACCCGTCGGCGCGCCGGCCGACCTGCTCGAATGCGCGATGTTCCACGTCGCGTGGACCTGACCGCCACCGAAGTCGCGGTGGGTCATGGGGCGGCGGGCAGGCAGGCGCTGGACGACGGATCCCGTCGGCACTCGACGCCCCGTGACGGCAGGTACCAGGCCAGGGAGACGGCTGCCGTGACCAGGCAGAGCGCGCCCACGACGCGCAGGAAACGGCTGCCCCAGCCGTTTTCCGGCCACCCCAGCACGAGCAACAGCGCCACCCACGACGCCGGCAGACCGAAGAAGACCGGCCCTCCGACGAACGCCGCCCAGTCGGCTCCGGACCATGGCGTGACCCCCTTGTCCCCGCGCCTGATCGCCCTCCGCGCGGGTTCGATGGTATGCCGGGTCCCGCCCCCCTCGTCGCCCTCGTTTTCCTTTCGGACGCTGCGGGCTCAGCGGTAGTCGAGCTCGGCGAGTTCGGTGGCGAGCCTCCTGGGCAGGCCCGTGCGGCCGAGCAGCGGCAGGGCGAGGTTGCGGGCCGCGCGGACCAGGGGGTTGCGGGTGGTGGCCGCGCGGGTCATCCGGTCGGTGAAGGCGACCACCCGCTGGGCGACGGGGCGGCGGCGCGCCTCGTAGCCGTCGAGCTGTCCGGTGGCGAAGGCCCGGCCGAGCGCGTAGCCGTCCTGGATGCCGGTGTTCATCCCCTGGCCGCCGGCGGGGCTGTGCACATGAGCGGCGTCCCCGGCCAGCAGCAGGCGGCCGGCCCGGTAGCGGTCGGCGACGCGATGGTGCACCCGGAAACGTGACGACCAGGCCAGCCCGCTGACCCTGGCCTGTCCGGGGGCGCGCTCGTCGAGCACCTGCTGGACGAAGGCGAGATCGGGGGCGGCGGGTGCGTCGTCCACGGTGGCGACCACCCGGTAGTGCCCGCCGGGGAGCGGGGCGACGACGGCGAGGCCCCTGGTTCCGAAGGTCAGGGAGACCTCGGCGGGTCCCGGCGTCCAGTCCATCTGTACGTCGGCGAGCACGAAGGACTCGGCGTAGGACCTGCCGGTGAACCCGATGCAGGCCGCCTCACGCACGGTGCTGTGCATGCCGTCGGCACCGACGGCGTACGCCGCGCGCAGTTCCTCGCCGGTGGTCATGGTGAGCGTCACGCCGTCGTCGTCCTGGGCGGCCGACGCGACCTCGTAGGGGCGGTGCACCTCGTGGCCGAGCGCGCGCAGCCGGTCCAGCAGCACGCTCTCGGTCTCGTACTGGGGAACCATCAGGGCGTAGGGGTGAGGTGTGGGGAGCTGGTCGAACGGAACGGTCAGCAGTCGGCGGGCGCCGTCGCGGACCGCGAAGCGGGTGATGCGGATGCCTCGCCGGACCAGCTCCTCGGAGGCGCCCATTTCGTCCAGGACCTCCAGGGTGCGGGCGTGGACGACAGCGGCTCGTGAGGTGTTCGCGCCCTCGGTCAGACGGTCCAGGACGACGAAGTCGATGCCGGCGGAGGCGAGGGTGACGGCGAGCGCCAGCCCGGTGGGACCGCCACCGACGACGGCGACCTCGGTACGGGCGGGCAGGGCTGTGGTGTCCATGACGGGGCCTTTCGTTCTCGAGTCAGGGGCAGTCCGTACACGCATGCCAACGCTTGTTGGCCAACGCTTGTTGACATGATGAGCCGGTCCGCACTGGGATGTCAACATGCGTTGGCCTACACTTGTTGGCATGACGCGAGGCACCGAGACCACCGGCACGGACAAACGCTCCGACCGCACGAAGGCCGCGATCCTGCGTGCCGCGCGGGAGCGGTTCGCCGCCCAGGGCTACGAACGCACCACGATCCGGGCCGTCGCCTCCGACGCCGGCATCGACCCCTCGATGGTCATGCGCTACTTCGGCAGCAAGGCCCAGCTGTTCGACGCGACCCTCGCCATCGACCTGCGGCTGCCCGACCTGACGGACGTTCCGGCCGATGAGGTGGCGCAGGCTCTGGTGCGGCACTTTCTCGCCCGCTGGGAGGGCGACCCCGCGGACGACGCGCTGCTGGTCCTGCTGCGCTCGGCGGTCACCAACGAACAGGCCGCGGCGCGCATGCACGAGATCTTCGCGGCCCAGGTCGCCCCGGCGCTGGCCGCGGCCCTCGGCCCGGAACTCGCCGCCCGCCGCGCCGGTCTGGTCTCCGCCCAGCTCCTCGGTCTCGGGCTGACCCGCTATCTGCTGCGGCTCCCCGCCGTGACCGCCCTGACGCCGGACGAGATCGAGACCGGACTCGCACCGGCCATCCAGGCGCTCCTCTCGCCGAACTGACGCCGCGCCGCCGCCGTCCCGCCCGGTGGACGGCGCGGCGGCCGCCGATCGGGTTGAGCGGCAGCCAGGTGCGGTTGTTCCCGGCCTCCCCAGGCGGTTGGATTCAGGGCGGGGTCACTGTTCACGCGAACGAGAGGCACCCGGTCCGGGGCAGGGCTCCGGAGCACGCAGACAAGTGGCGATCCGTCCAGGGAGTCCTCGGGTGACATGGTCGACGGGGGTGCTCGGGTTCGTCGCCGGGCTCCTGATCTCGATGGCCACCTCGCCCGTGGGCGTCTCCGGCGCGGTCTTCCTGCTGCCGGTCCAGGTCAGCGTCCTCGGAGTGCCGAGCCCCGCGGTGACCCCGACGAACCTGCTCTACAACGTCGTGGCCGGCCCGGGCGCCCTCCTGCGTCACTGGCGTGCCGGGCGACTGGGCGGCCCGTTGACCCGCCTGATCATCGCCGGTTCCGTGCCCGGTGTGATCATCGGGGCGGCGATCCGCGTCTTCGCCGTGCCGGGCCCCCGGGTGTTCCGGCTGCTCGTCTCCGCGCTGCTGCTGCCGCTCGGACTCTGGCTGTGCCTGCGCACCCTCCGGCAGGCCCCGCCGAAGGCCGCCCGTCCGCCGTCACCCCGGGCGACGACATCGCTGGCGCTGGCCGTCGGCGTCGCGGGCGGCATCTACGGGATCGGGGGCGGCTCCCTGATCGGTCCCGTCCTCGTCGGCCGCGGCACACCGGTGGCCACCGTCGCACCCGCCGCCCTCGCCTCCACGTTCGTGACGTCCGTCATCGGCGCGATCACCTACGGGCTGCTCTCCCTGACCACCACCGGGGACGTCGCCCCCGACTGGCTGCTGGGCCTGTCCTGCGGCGCCGGAGGCCTGGTCGGCGGTTACGCCGGCGCCCGTCTGCAACCCCTGCTGCCGGAGAGCGCGCTCCGCCTCCTGCTCGGCACCCTGGCCACCGGTGTCGGCGCCCTGTACGCCGTCCAGGTCCTGCGCTGACCGGACCGCCTCCCGGCGGGCCACGTCACCGGTCCGGGTCACCGGTCCGGGTCACCGGTCCGGGTCACCGGTCGGGGTCACCTGTGCCAGGAGCGTCCGGACCGGGAAGCAGCTCGACGTCCCGGGGACTCATGTCGGAGCGGACCCGTACGAAACGGACCGGATGACGGTACCGGCCCGCGTCGAAGGCCGCGTCCGCGACGAACTCGGCGACCATGTCGGGCCGGACCGGGCAGTACTCCACCTGGCTGCGGGAGCCCCACCCCGCGCGGAAGTGCCGGCCGTGCCAGGGGTGTTCCGAGCCCGCTCGGGTCAGTCGCCGGCCCAGCTCCTGCCGGGCCTCGGTGTCCAGCGGGGTGGTGAGGGCGACCATGCGCAGCTCACCGGAGCCGTCGTAGCGGCCCAGCACGAGGGTGAGCGGATGCGTCGGGGAGCCGGTGACCGCGCCGATCACGGCTTCGGCGGTGATCCGGGCGCGCACCTTGATCCAGGCCCGCCTGCCGGGCAGATAGGGCTGCGCGAGACCCTTGCAGACCACCCCCTCGATTCCGGCCGTGCCCCAGACGGGGTCCAGCCAGTCCCGTGCCGTGGTGCGGTCGGTCGTGTGCGGACACAGCGTGAACGGGGCGGCGAGCACACCGTGGGCGAAGAGGTTCTCCAGCACGGCCCGTCGCTCGCGGTACGGCCTGGCCAACTGCTCGTCGCCCGACGCCTCCAGCACGTCGAAGACGATCAGGTGGGCCGGATGGCGGGCGGCGGCCCGCACGGCTCCGGCGCCCCGGCGGCTCGCCCGGCTCTGGAGCCTGGGGAAGTCCAGCCGGCCCTCGTGGGGCACGACCAGCTCGCCGTCCAGGACGAGCGTCTCTCCGAGGTTGGCGGCCGCCACGGCGATGTCCGGAAAGGCACCGGTCAGGTCCGATCCCCGGCGGGACTGGATCAGCGCGTGCCCGGGGCGCGCGAACAGCAGGGCGCGGAACCCGTCCACCTTCTGTTCCGCGACCAGTCCGCCGGGCAGGCCCCCCTCCGACGGAAGGATCCGCCGTGTCGCGGCGAGCATCGGCTCGATCGGAGGGGTCAGTGCCACAGGGCCACATGTACGCGGCTTCCACCCGGCCCGCACGCCGGGCGGCACCGGACGGACGCACACCGACGCGAGCGGCGGGCTCCGTCCGGGTCTGCCGCGGGGCGGGCTCATCGCGGCGTGCGGTGGTACAACGGGGCTGCGATCGACACGGCGGACAGCACTCGGCCGACGGGCCCAACGGCTTTCCACGAAAAGGGAGTTGGTCATGACGGCGGAGAACATCGACGAGGTCGTGGACGGGCTTGCCCAGATCGTGCGGGAGGCCGCCCGCTCCGGTGACCGGGTCGGGTACTTCGCGGCGCTCTACCGGCAGGTGACCGCCGAGGTCCGCACGGGCATCCATGCCGGGCTGTTCGAGGACGGCGCCCGCATGGACCGCTTCGACACGCTGTTCGGCAACCGCTACTTCGAGGCGTACGACGCCTGGCGTCGCGACCGGGGCGGGCCGCGGTGCTGGCGTCAGGCGTTCGGGCTCCTCGACGACGGCGACACCGTCATCGTCCAGCACCTGCTGCTCGGCGTGAACGCGCACATCAACCTCGACCTTGCCGTCGCCGCGGCGCGGACCGCCCCCGGCGAGGCCATCCACGCGCTACGGCACGACTTTCTGCTGATCAACGACATCCTGGCCCGGGTGGCGCTCACGGTGCAGGACTCGGTCGGGGCCCTGTCGCCGCTCATGTCGCTGCTGGACCGGGTCGGCGCCCGCACCGACGAGCGGATCCTCGACTTCAGTGTCCGCCAGTCCCGCGCGGAGGCGTGGCACAACGCCGTCCTGCTCGCCGGCCAGAGCGAGGCGGAGCGCGCGGCCACCGTCGAGCGGCTCGACGTCCGGGCGGCCGTACTCGCGCGGCTGGTGGCGCGGCCGGGTGGTCTCGTGCGACCGGCCCTGCAGCTGATCCGGAGCACCGAGAGCGACGACGTACCGGCCGTCATCGCTCATCTGGACAGTGCCGTCGAGTGACCTCGGCGCGGTGCCGGGCGCCGGGCCCACCCGTCAGGGCCGGGTCGGCCTCACCTTCGTCTCCCTGCCGTTCACCCGCACGGTGACCTTCTTCTTCCGGTCCGGTGCCCGGTCGGCGACGATGTCGTACGACGTGACCTTGCCGTTCCGCCACGCGCAGGCGATCTCGTAGCCGCCGCGGGCGCGCAGGCCGGTGAAGGAGCCCTCGGCCTGCCAGTCGTCGGGGAGGGCGGGCAGGAGGTGGATGACACCGTCGTGGCTCTGCAGGAGCATCTCGGCGACGGCGCCGGAGATGCCGAAGTTGCCGTCCATCTGGAAGGGCGGGTGGTTGCAGAACAGGTTGGGCAGCGTGTTGTAGGTCAGCAGTCCGCGCAGCATGACCTGGGCGCGCCGCCCGTCGCCGAGGCGGGCGAACAGGGCCGCCCGCCACGGCCAGGTCCAGGAGCGGCGGCTGTCGCCCGACACCGTCGCGGCCGTGAACGGGACGCCGTCCTTCTCTCCGCACCGGGCTTTGAGCGAGACGAGTGCGGCGGCCGCGAAGTCGCGGTTCTTCGGGGTGATCTGACGGCCCGGATAGACGGCGAACAGGTGCGAGGTGTGCCGGTGGATGTCGGTGGGGCTGTCGATGTCCTCCTGCCACTCCTGCAACTGGCCCCACCTGCCGATCTTGTTGGGTGCCAGGCGCGCCTGCATGTCCGCGACCTTGGCCCGGTAAGCGGGGTCCGCCCCGAGGACCGCCTCGCAGTCGAGGTAGTTCTGGAACAGGTCCCAGATGATCTGCTGGTCGTACATGACGCCGTCCTCGCGCGGCCCGTGCTCGGGCGACCAGCCGTCCGGCGCGACGAGGAGTCCGTCCGCGCGCTCCTTGAGATGGTCCTCCCAGAACTCGCAGATCTCCTTGATCATCGGATGGGCTACGGTGCGCAGGTAGCCCATGTCCTGGGTGAACGCCCAGTGCTCGTAGAGGTGTTGGGCGTACCAGGCACTCGCGACGGTGTTCCACTCCCAGGCGTTGCCGCCGAAGATGCTCTGACTGGTGCGGGCCGTCCAGCCGCGGGTGCGGGCACCGAAGGCGTTGCGGGTCGCCACGCGGCTGGGCACCGCCACCTGTTCGACGAATCCGACGAGCGCCTTGTGGCACTCCGACAGGTTCGTCGTCTCCGCTCCCCAGTAGTTCATCTGGATGTTGATGTTGGTGTGGTAGTCGGATGCCCACGCCGGCTGGTTGCTGTCGTTCCACAGGCCCTGGAGGTTGGCGGGCAGGCCGTCGGGGCGGGAGGAGCTGATGAGCAGGTACCGGCCGTAGTCGAACATCGACTGTTCGAGTGTCGGGTCGGCCTTGCCCGCCGCGTAGCGTGCCAGCCGTGCGGCGGTGGGCAGGGCCATGACATCGGCGTCGGAGGTGCCCCAGGCGACCGAGACCCGGTTCATCAGGGCGCGCGTCCGTGAGGTGTGCCGGTCGCGCAGCCTGTCGTAGGGCCGGGCCGCCGCCTTGGCGAGCGCCCGGTCGATGGCCGCCCGCGGATCGCCTCCACGCCATCCGGCCGCGGCGTCGAGTCGGTAGTCGGTCCGGGCGTCGAGGAGCAGCGTCAGTGTGGTGCAGTCACTGAACCGGAGCGTCGAGCCGTCGGCGCTGAGGTCGCCGTCGGCGTCCACGACCTGGACGGTGCACGCGTGCCGGAGGCCGTTGCCCATGACGCCGGTGAAACCGATCCGCCGGGCTTCGGGGTCGACGGAGGTCGGGGCCCGGTCCTGTCCGGACGTCAGCGCGATCGCGCCGGAGAGTCCCCGGGCGCTGTCGGAGGTGTAGCGGAAGACCATGACGTCCGCCGAGCGGCTGGCGAACGCCTCACGCAGAACGCGCCGTCCCGGCGGGCCGAAGCGGGTGACGTGGAGACCCTGCACGAAGTCGAGGGCGCGCTCGTAGTCGACGACCGTCCGCTGGGCGCGTGTGTCGAAGTCCGCGCCCGCCAGCGCGATCTCCGCGATCTGGAGAGCGGTGGCGGAGGCGCCGGGGGCCAGGGTGAGGCGGTATACGCGGTAGGCCGTGCTGTTGCCGATCCGGAAGGTCCGTCTCTCGCCGCGGCCGGCGAAGGCCTCCTGGGGGTCCTGCGTGTCGAGGGCCGTCCACGCGTGCCCGTCCTGTGACGCCTCCAGGCGCCATCGCCGGGGGTCCTCGTGGGGTCGGTCGGGGGCCGAGGTCAGCGTGTACGAGGTCACGACGGCGGCACGGGTCAGGTCGGCCTGCCAGACGACGGCCGGTGCGGCGGCGCCGACCCGCCAGACGGTGGCCGGATCACCGTCCACCGAACGGGAGATGTCCGTGGCCCGGGCCCCCGTTCCCGACCCCTCGGAATGGCCGCTCGGTGACGACAGGTAGGTCGCGCCGGCCCCGCCCAGGTCGACCCCGGCGAGGCCGATCTCGCCCACCTGGAAGTGGCTGACGCCCGCCTTGGGGACGAAGTCGAACCGGTAGAAGCGGTAGGCGGCGCTGTCGGCGCAGGTGAACTCCTTCGTCCGGAAGCGGCTCTCGAAGGGCGCGTCCAGGGTGCGGCGGTCCAGCGGGGTCCAGGTGTCGCCGTCGACGGAACCGGAGAAGGTCCACTCCTGGGGGTCGCGCTGCGGCACGTCGTCGGCGCTCGTCAGCCGGTACGAGGCGACCGCGACGGGGTCGGGCAGCTCGACCTGCCACCGCACCTTCGTACCGGGCCCGTCGATGCAC
This sequence comes from Streptomyces sp. NPDC057438, assembly GCF_042802995.1. Lineage (NCBI taxonomy): Bacteria > Bacillati > Actinomycetota > Actinomycetes > Kitasatosporales > Streptomycetaceae > Streptomyces > Streptomyces sp. NPDC057438. The sequence continues at coordinate 4,519 of NZ_JBHVDD010000020.1, read as the reverse complement.
CACTTGGTGGTCGGGGCACCGTCGTACGTCTTGTCGACACCCTCCGACGCGGAACTGTTGTACGGGCCCCCGGGGGCCGTGACCTTCGGACGCGGACACCAGGCGAAGGTGACCACCATGTCACCGAAGTTCCGGTAGGAACCGAAACCGGTCATGCCGGTGTCGAAGTCGCTGTCCGGCTTGCCCGCGAGAGCGTTGTCGTAGTTGTTGACGCCTCCCCACAGGCTCTGTTCGTTGAACTGGATGCATTCCTCGTCGGGATCGGCGAAGAGCATGGCGCCGAGCCGGCCGTTGCCGATCGGCAGTGCCTGCGACTGCCAGTCCGTGGCGGGGACGCGGTACGTCAGTGCCTTGCGGGAGAGGGCCGGCCACTGGACGGGCGCCGTGGCGTCGGCCCCGGCGGCGACGGCTCGGTCCATGGGGGTACCTCCGGTGAGCTGAGTGATCAACGGGGCGAAGGCGAGGGCGCCGCCGAACTTGAGAATGCCCCGTCGCTGCGGGTCGGATTCATTGATCACAGTAAGATCTCCCAGCCCATTCATCGGCTCTTTCACGGGGAAATGACAACCACATCGACCTCTGCCAGGGGCGCAATCATCGTCTCCGGTCGATAGATCGGATGTCTAGAGGGAGGTGGCACCGAATACCCGAGGCCGTCGCTGCGGGCGGGACACGGCCGGGCGAGACCGGCCCCCTGCCTCCCCGGCCGCACGCCCCGCACGGACCCTCGCCGCCCGCGGCTCCGACGGGACGTCAACTCGATGGTGGAGCGCTCCAGTTGCCGACCACATCGAGTCGCCGCGCGGCACGGCGACGGCATGCCGCGTTCCTTCCCACGCACGGAATCGACCGTTCACCGTCCCGGGCGTGGGGGCCGCCTCTCCCCGCCTTCCCAGGGACGGCGAAAGCGGTCGGAAAAGCCAACTATGCTCCCGCCCATGAACGAGGACGACAGAGGGCCCGAAAGACGAGTCGTCGACGGGCGCTTCGAGTTGGAGAGCCGCCTCGGTGGCGGCGGGATGGGGACGGTCTGGCGGGCCAGGGACCTGGTGCTGCACAGGCTCGTGGCGGTCAAGGAAGTCCGCCCGCCCGACCGGGACCTCGCGGAGTACGACCCCGAGGGCGCCCGGCTGCTGCGCGAGAGAGTCCTGCGCGAGGCCCGGGCCCTGGCCCGCATCGACCATCCGAACGTCGTCACCATCCACCACATAGTCGACGGCGGTGAGGGCACCTACCCGTGGATCGTGATGGAGATGGTCAGCGGCGGCTCGCTGGCCGACCGGCTGGCCGAGGGCCCGATGCCGCCGACGGAGGCGACCCGGATCGGCCGACAGGTACTGGCCGCGCTCACCGCCGCGCACGACGCCGGTATCCAGCACCGGGACGTCAAGCCCGCCAACGTGCTCATGCGCCCCGACGGGCGCCCCGTCCTCACCGACTTCGGCATCGCCGCGATCCGAGAGACGAGCGGTCTCACCGCCACCGGCTCCGTCATCGGCACACCCGACTTCATGGCACCGGAACGCATCTCCGGGCACGAGGGCGGCTCCGCCTCCGACCTGTGGTCGCTGGCGATGATGCTGTACACCGCGGTGGAGGGCCACCACCCGCTGCGCCGGGGCAGCACCCTGGCCACGCTCGCCGCGGTCCTCAACGACGACGTGGCGCCTCCCGTCCGCGCCGGCGCCCTGGGTGACGTCCTGATGAGCGTGCTCGTACGGGATCCGTCCGCGCGGCCGTCGGCAGCCGTGTTCGACGAGCGACTGGCCAAGGTCGAGGCCGGGCCCACCGCAGCGGCAGCCTGGTCCGAGCCCACGTCGTTCCCGCTGACCCCACCGACGCCCGCCACCGGCCCGGTCCCTCCGCACTCGGGCGGCTTCACGTCGCCGACCGCGTACACCGGTTCCGGCGCCGCCGTCCCGCCGCCCCCGGTCGGGCTCGGCAAGAGCGGTGCCGACCCGGCGCGTGCCACGACCGCCGGTTTCGGCCCGCCGCCGTCGCCGTACCAGCCGTCCATGGGGCAGCCCCCGTACCAGCCGGTGACCGCGCCCGTGGGCCCGCCCCGTCCGCGCGGACGGCGTACCGGCGCCCTGCTGAGCATGACCGGAGCTTCCCTCGCCGGTGCTCTGCTCCTGCTGTGGTGGCTGCTGCCCGCGGGGGGCGACGGCGACGCGGACGCGGGGGACTCCCCCACCACCTCCGCGACCACATCGGCCGACAGGTCGACCCCGAAGCCGACCTCCTCACCGGCCGACGCCGACCCCACCGAGGTGCGGTCGCAGGACTCCACGGAGCCGGGCGACATGCTGACCCCGGACGGCATCCGCACCGCGATCAAGGCGTTCAAGAAGGAGACCGGCCGCGACACCTTCGGCGACTTCTCCGTCTACCCGGACTTCGTGTCGGCGCGGCTGATGGTCGAGGGAAGCGACAAGAGGTACGACTCCTACACCTACCGTCCGGGGCAGGGCGTGGAGAAGGGCATCATCAAGGGCACCCTGTCCGGCGGTGAACAGCCCGTCGACCTCGACGACTTCGACTGGGACAAGGTCCCCGCGCTCCTCAAGGAGGCGGAGAAGAAGCTCAACGTCCCCGACCCGGAGAACCGTTACCTGCTGGTGAGACAGCCCAACGACATCTTCGACACCCCGGCCGGGATGGCCGTCTACTTCAGCGACGAGTACAGCCAGTCCGGCTACCTGGAGGCCGACACCAAGGGCAAGGTGACCCGCGTCTACCCCGCGGAGAGCTGACCCCCTTCGTCGACCCCGCGCCGGTCCCGCACGACTCCCCCACAGCTACGGCGCCCCGAAATCGTCTCGCCCGTGATCACCTCGTCGAGTACGGTCACCGGGTTGATCTCCGCTGCCGGAGGCCGCGCGACGCGCGCGGGCGGCCTCCTCGGCGGTGCCCCGGCCGAGAGAGGGTCCTCACATGGCATGTCGTATCAGTGAACTCGTGCTCGGCTGCCGCGAACCCGACGTGCTGGCGCGGTTCTGGTGCGAGGTCCTGGACTACGTCGTCCTCGACCGCGAGGACGACGGCACGCTGGAGATCGGGCCGCGCGAGGGATTCGGCGGACCCCAGCCGACGATCATCCTCAGCTACCGGGAGGAGCCGGAGCCGGGCAAGTCCCGGCTGCACATCGACGTCAACGCCACCGACCGCGACCAGGACGCCGAACTCGAACGCCTGTTGGCGCTCGGTGCACGCCCGGCCGACATCGGACAGACCGGCGACGAGCAGTGGCACGTCCTGACCGACCCCGAGGGCAACGAGTTCTGCCTGCTCAAGGCACGCCTCAACCCGCTCTGAGGGACGGTCGGTCAGGGTCGCCGTCCGGCACCGCCCGGGGTGAGGGCCGGCTGGGTCTCGGCTTGTTGGAGTTCCACCAGCAGCTCGCGCTGGCCGACGAGCAGTTCGGTCAGGATCCGGCGGGCCGCGCGCAGCAGGTCGGCCACGTCGCCACCGGCGAGTGCGTAGCTGACGGTGGAGCCCTCGCGGATGGAGATCACGATCCCCGACCGGCGCAGCACCGCCAACTGCTGCGAGAGGCTGGACGGTTCGATGTCGATCTCGTTCAGCAGGTCGCGTACGGCCAGGGGGCCGCCCTGCAGCAGTTCCAGGACCCGGATGCGTACCGGATGCCCGAGCATGCGGAAGAACTCGGCCTTGGCCTGGTAGAGGGGGACCTGCATGAGAATCGCTCGCTCCCTGGCGCGTGACGGGCTCATTCCGGGCGCGGTGGCCCCGTGGGCGTCACCGCGCGGTCGGCAGTGTGGAAGCCGGTGGTGCGGTCCATCCTCGTGGATCGGGCGCCGCACACCCAGGGGATTGACCTGATCTGGATATACCCAGTTGAAGAAGTCTTCAAGTCATGGGCGTGCGGCGCCGCTCTTCACGGAGTTGTCTAGACGTCGAGTTCCGCCCCGATGCGCCTGAGCTGATGGCGGGCCATCGCCAGGTTCGACTTCATCCGGTCGAGCACGAGGTAGAGGAACAGCCCGTTGCCGCCGCGGCCCTTGAGCGGCTGGATGATGTGGTACTGGCTGCCGAGGGTGATCAACATGTCCTCGATCGCACCCGTGAGTCCGAGGTGCTCCATCGTGCGGGTCTTGGCACGGATCACGTCCGTGTTGCCCGCAGCCGCGATCGTCAGGTCGAGGTCCTTGCCTCCCCCCAGCGTGCCCAGCGCCATGCCACTGGTGTAGTCGACCAGCGCGGTCCCTAACGCGCCCTCGATCGACGTCATGATCTCCTTCAGGGAAATCTCCGCATTGCTCATGACAGCGTCTCCTCTGGTCGATGCGCGGCTCGGGAGTCACCCTTCCGCCGCCGGGTGCAAGGACCCTACGAAGCGCTGCCGGCCGGGACTCCCGAAGTTCCGGTACTGAACGAGCAAGCCCGGAACTGGTGGATCACCGCATCACTTGGGACCGCGGATGACAGGCAGGCGGTTCATCTGTGTCGGGCGGCAGGTCGGGCAGCGCGCGTCCGTGGACGCCGAGGCTCCGATGCG